>DATJEO010000192.1:0-9509 GCA_035496515.1 Occallatibacter sp. | reverse complement strand
TGCGTTCCGCTGTGCGGTAGCATAGCGTCTCATCATTTGCCAGTTGCGGACTGACCCGGACGGCACCATAATGCTTCCGGTCCAAACACGCAGAGGGGGTCCGTATGAAACATCTTCTCGGACTTCTAGCCTTGGTGTTTGTTCTGCCATGTTTACTCCTGCTGTCTAGTTGCGGCAGCAACGCCACGGCAACCAATTCACGCTCAGCCATAACTCCAGAACAAACCACAATAACTGTCGCGATCAAGGGAGGCTCCGTCTCTCTGGCGGCCGGAGAAACCTACCAATTCTCCGCAACCGTGACCGGCACCGCGAACACCTCTGTCACATGGCAACTCAGCGACTGCTCGGGCGCGGCTTGTGGCAGCATCACTTCCACCGGTTACTACACCGCACCCTCAGCCATTCCCGCCTCGGCGACAATCAAGGTACTCGCAACCTCGCAAGCCGATCCCAGCAAATCCGGCTACGTCACAGTTCGCCACGAGCCCATCTCCGTCACCGTGAGTCCGCAGGCAGCGTGGGTCAGGGCAGGAGATTCGACGAATTTCGCGGTAAGCGTAAAGCACGACATCAGAAAAGGCGGCGTAAGCTGGGCTCTTTCGTGCTCCAGTTCCGATTGCGGTAAATTAAGCAATTCCGGCGGCGATTCAGTCCTGTACAACGCTCCTTCGACCTTCCCGGCCCCGGCTACCATCGTCCTTACAGCAGCGTCCGTCACAGATCCTGCCAAATCTGCTCGAGTCAATATCGCCGAATCGAGCAACAACACTCTCGCCGAAGGAGACTATGCCTTCCTGTTTAGCGGGTGGGAAGCGGCTCTCGATGGAGGATGGTATTGGCCTTTCAGGTACACCGCCGCAGGACACTTCCACGCCGACGGGAAGGGCAACATTGTTAATGGCATTGAGGACGTCAACTCGTATTTAGGCGTCTCCCAGTCGGTGCCCTTCACCGGAACTTACGCCGTCAGCTCCGATCGCAGAGGACAGTTCACCGTCACAACCGCAACTGACACCCACATCTTTCGCATGGTCCTCGATCCGTCAGGCACTAGGGCAAGATTCATCCGTTTCGATGGAACACCGAACAACATGCCGGTATCGGGGTCGGGCTTTCTCGAGCGGCAGGACAGCTCGGAGTTCTCGTCAACTGCGCTCGCAGGTGATTATGCTTTTGCATTGTCCGGTGCAGGTGCGGGGCACAACTGGTGCCGCTTCGCTGACGCAGGCAGATTCACTCTAGGCACAGCAGGAGCAATCACCGCAGGCAGGCTGGACCGAACCAGACAGGGATGGGCAACCGGCTCCTTTCTGCATTCCACAGATAGCCTCGTCCTCTCTGGATCTCTCGTTGCTCCTTCCGCGACCACAGGCCGAGGAACCGCGACTTTCGTCATCTCCTCACAGTCCAACCAGATTTTAGAAACTTGGAATTTCGTCTACTACATCCCCTCCGATGACAAACTGCTGCTGGTGCAAATCGATCCCCGCAGCACCGAGAACACCGCCTTGGTTGTGCTCAGTGGCGAGGCCCGCCGGCAGCACGGGCTATTCAACGCCGAATCGTTCAAAGGCCCTGTCGTCTTCGCGATGGCTGGCTTGAATCGCGAAGGCTACGGCGCATACTTCGAACGCGTCGCGGTGGGGCAGATGATTTCCGACGGAGCGGCCCTAATTGCCGGCGTTGTTGACGACAATGGCTATCCACAACCCGCAATGCCAAACCAGGCGTTTCATGCAAGCTACACTTTGGCGCCCGACGGTCGAGCCGAGTTACAACTCAGCGGCATCTACTTGCAAAAGGCAGCTGCCTACTTCTATGGACCCAACAAGGCGTTCTTGATAGAAACTGGCATCGGAAGTGACGTGATGTTCGGCGACATCAGGCCGCAGGCTGCAGGTTCCTTCGACGCACAGTCGGTCTCCGGAGCTTTCCTCACTACTACTGCCTCACCAACCAGCGAGGAATCACCGACCGAAGCCGGCATCACCGCGTTTGATCGTGCGGGCGGCGTCACATCTAGTGTCGACGCCAACCAGAACCTTTACGACGATCCTGCGATGTGGCTGCAACGTTTCGATCTGGACGGGACTTATGACGTCGCGCCAAATGGACGCATAACCATCAACTACCCGTCTCAGTCGCGAACAGCGGTTGTCTGGATTGCGGCGCCAAATGAGATGGTCGGGAACGCCTCGTTCTCATCCGAAGGATGGTATTACACACACTGGGCTGCCTTGGTTGAATTCACAAGGTAGGCAGCTGACTTCTGACGGACCATTCCCGGACCGCTCGGTCCGCAGGTGGTCCATTTTTTGTCTTTTCGTAGCTGATGACAATCTTGCCTTTCGCGCGTTACGCTGTGAAACACCTCACGCGCCAACCACAAACCGGCCGTGACCTCGGAGGTCATTCCCGATGCTAAAGTCCGTCGGAATCGTGCTCGGAAGCTACGTCCTTTCCATCGTCCTCGTCCTCTGCACCGACCCCCTGCTGAGTCGCATCTTCCCCGGCGACTTCGAAAAAGGTCGCATCCCCTCCAACCCTGCGCTGCTTGTCAGCACCGCGTTCTTCGTTGTGATCTCGATTCTGTGCGCCTGGGTATGCGCCCGCTTTTCTCCACGTCTCCCCTCCAAACATGTCCTCTGGTTCTTTATCCTCGGCGAAGTGATGGGCATCGCCGCCATCATCCCCAACTGGTCCAAAGGCTGGCCCCACTGGTACTGGTTATCCTGGCTCCTCACATGGCCGGTCAGCTGCTGGATCGGCCTCAAACTCGCAGGCAGATCGAGCAGTAGCGACGCTGCTCCGATCATCACGAACCGTAGCGCAGAAGAACATTGAAAAAGGCTGCGCAGAATTCGATCAGCGTCAACGTGAAGCAGGCGGTGCCATTTTTCGGCGTAACGAATATGGAAGCTTCGCTGGGCTTCTACATCGACGGCCTGGGATTCAAGATGACTCGTTGGTGGATCCCCGAAACGGCTGACGATCACGGCAACAAACCCGACGGCAGGATTCGCTGGTGCTGGCTCGAACTCGGCGAAGCCGCAATCATGCTGCAGGAGTTCTCCCCGCAACGCCAGACCAGCGAACCGCTCGGCGGCGGTGTCAATGTCTGCTTTCAGTGTGAAGATGCGTTGGCTCTCTATCGCGAATTCAAATCACGCGGAATCCATACCCGCACACGCCCTTACGTCGGCAACCGTCTGTGGGTCGTCACTCTCACCGACCCCGATGGCTACCGCATGGAGTTCTCCAGCCCGACGGACGCTCCAGAAGAAACCGAACTGGAAGACTAGAAGCAGCCAGCAGCTTGTAGCTCTTGTCTCGTTGTTAGCGGCTGCATGCTACCGGCTACTGGCTACTGGCTCGCTCCCGCCCTTCCCACCGCGCTCGCCCCGATGTACCATGATCCGTTCCAAAGTTGAGCTTCTGGGGACACTGCCAGATGATCGAGGCGACCATGTGCAAGCGGTTCGTTTCTGCCCTGATTCTTCCCTTCATTGCAACCCTCGCCTTTGCTGCCGCCAAGCCTCCTGAAAAGCCCAAGCCGGCTCAGTCCATTTCCGAACTTCAGCAGCAACTCACAAAGATCGTCTCCGACACCCACACTCCCGGCGTCTCCATCGCCATCGTCCATCGCGACGGACCCGAATGGGTAACTGCGCTCGGTAAAGCGGACGTTGCCTCCAACCGCGACGCCACCGCCTGGACGCTCTTTCGCATCGGCTCCACATCCAAAGCCTTCGCTTCCCTATCCATCCTCAAGCTCGCGCGCGAAGGCAAGCTCTCGCTCGATGAGCCGATTCACAAGCTCATCCCCGAAGTCGGCTACGACAACAAATGGGAGGCAACTGACCCAGTTCGCGTGGTTCATCTTCTGGAACACACCACCGGATGGGATGACTTGCATCTGCGCGAGTACGCGAAGGATGCGGCTAACATGGATCTGCGTACGGCGCTCGATTTCGGACGCTCTTCCCGCTTCTCCCGCTGGCGTCCTGGCACGCGCATGGCCTACTGCAACAGCGGTCCCGCCGTCGCTGCCTACATCGTCGAGAAAGTCACCGGGCAGCGCTTTGAAGATTACGTCGAGCAGAATTTCTTCCTGCCCATCGGCATGAAGACCGCCACATACTTCAAACCCGATGCAAGCCAGGCCACCACGCTCTACCACGGCGACGGCAAAACACCCTATCGCTACTGGAACATCACCTACCGTCCTGCCGGCTCCATCAACGCCTCGGCCCAGGACATGGCCGCCTATGTCCAGTTCTATCTGAATCGCGGCGCGGTGAATGGAGTGCAGCTTGTACCCGCCGCGGAGATCGACCGCATGGAGAACCCCGCCAGCACATGGGCCGCGCGCGACGGCCTCAAAGCCGGATACGGCCTCTCCAATTACTGGACCTTCAACGACGGCTTCGTTTACCACGGCCACAACGGCGGAGTGGAAGGAGGCCTTACCGAGATGGCCTACCTGCCCGAATTCGGCATGGGCTACTTCTACTCAATCAATGCCGGCAACGGCGATGCGTTCTCAAGGATCGGCAAAGCCATTCGCGCCTACATCACCCTCCACCTCCAGCGTCCCCCGGTGCCCGCTGGCGGCGCGCTTCCAGCAGACGCAGCAGACTACGCCGGCTTCTATCAGCCTGACTCGCCCCGCCAGGAACTCATCCGTTTTCTCGACCGCCTTGCCGGGCTCTCCCGCGTCCACTTCAACGACGGGAAAATGCTCGTCTCCAGCCTCAATGGAACGAACACATTCATTCCCGTCTCGGGCCATCTCTTCCGCTACGTCGGCAAAGACGATCCCCCGGAACCCGCCGCATCGGCCGCGTTGCTCACCCCCAACAGCGAGGGACGCTTCATTCATGCGGGCGGAACTCTGAAGCGCATTCCAACCTGGTTCGCTCTATTCGAAATCGCACTCACGGCATTCGTAGTGGCTGCAATGATCTCGATTTTGCTTTATGCGCCGGTATGGATCATCGGGGGCTTCTTCAAGAAGCGTCGCCGCCCCACAGAGCGCCCCATGCGACTCTGGGCGCTGCTCGCGATGTTGTGCCTGATCGCCTTCGTCGCGATTTTCATCGTCTGCTCCAGTGACATCATCAGCCGCTTCGGCAACGTGACCATCTGGTCGCTAGCCATCTTTGCATCTACCCTGCTCTTCGCCCTCACATCGCTGATCGCCGCCTGGACAGCATGGAGAAGCCGAGCAGAGGGAGTCCGCCGCGGTGTCCGCATCTACTCGATGATCGTCTCGGCTGCCCTCGTCATCGCGACAATATACCTGGCCTACTGGGGAATCATCGGCCTTCGGACCTGGGTGTGACGACGCGGTCCAGTCGCTCTCTCAACCACGTCAACAATTCGGCGGGCAGCCGATCTACGGATTCCAGCTGAAACCGCCGAACGCCTTCCCGCAAAGTCTCTGCCGCAGAGCCTTGCACGGTCAGCACCGCATCGGCCGCTCGCATGAGCCGCACGAAACTAGCCTTCCTCTCGTCGCCGCCAACCAGCGCCAGACAAACGTCAGGCTTCACCGCATCCAAAATCCGATTCGATTCAAAAACTACATTCCGATCAGAGCCGAGCGCCGCGCGAATCTCGTCCATCGGAACCTCATCCCCAACCCGTGTCACCAGCAGCGCCCGCTTTGCCCCCGCTCGCAGAAATCGGGCCGTATCCGTCTCCTCGCCAGCCCGCGTCTCTTCCCTTATCACCAGCGCAGCAGAGCTCTCATTCGAACCACCCGCCGGATAGTCATGCCCCGTAATCTTCACCGCCGTCCACTCATACTCACGTAGCGCCGAAATTACCGCGCACACCACCCCCGTCTTCCCCACATCCTTCCCACTCCCCCCAACAACAACAATCGCCACACACGCCTCAAAAAAGAGCTAAGAGCTAGCAGTTGGAAGCTAGTAGCTGTTTCACGCAATAAACCTAAGGCAATTCCCATCCGCATCCTTCACATACATCTCCCTGCTTCCCCAGCTCTGGTCCACAGGAGGTACATCGATATGCACATGTCTCGCTTTGAACTCCGCATAGAATCTGTCCACGTTGTCCACCATCAGATTCGTTACCGCGCCTGCCACGCCATCGCCGGAGAACGAAGACAAATGCAGCCAAACCCCGTCCCGTGAGATTCCCATGTAGCAGGGATCACCCTTTCCGCCGTTAGGGTGATGTTCAAACTCCAGCCGGAATCCGAGGTCGTGGCAATAAAACCTCAGCGCCTTCGCTCCACTCGTGACATGCAAAACCGGAATCGCGCGTCGGATCATCGAACCCTCCTTCGCATATCTGCCCGGCGATCAGCCCTAATCCCTATTCCCTGATCTCTACTCTCTATCTTTATCCGCAGTTCCCTTGTCCCCTCGTTCCCTGCTCTTCGCCAGCCTGCTCAGCGTCGCCTGCTCGCGCAGCACCTGCTTCAACGGACGCGCCGGAGTTCCAAACATCACCGTTCCCGGCTTGTGTCCCTCGTTGGTAATAGTCTTGCCGTTGAAGACTCCCGACTGACCTCCCAGGATCACGCCTTCACCCACATGCACGTGGTCGCCGATGCCCACCTGGCCAGCCAGCACCGCGCCCTTGCCGATTGTGCTCGATCCCGAAATTCCCGTCAGGGCAACGAGAATCGCGTCCGGCCCCACCTCACAGTTATGCCCCACGTGCACCAGGTTGTCCATCTTCGTTCCTTTGCGGATCCGCGTCTCCTTCAGTGCTCCGCGATCGATCGTGCTGTTCGCACCGATCTCCACGTCATCCTCGATCACCAGCTTTCCCTGCTGCGGAAAATGCGTATAAGCACCCGTCTCCGTATCGCGCACGTAGCCAAACCCGTCGGCCCCAAGCACCGCCCCCGCATGTACCACCACTCGATCTCCCAGCGTCACTCCCGGATAGATCACCACCCGCGGATAAATCGTGCACTCTATGCCGATCTTCACAAACTCGCCAACGATCGCGCCCGCACCGATCCGCGATCCCGCTCCAATCCACGCATGCGATCCCACCACCGCATTCGACCCGACAAACACCGCCGGATCCACCTTGGCGTCCGGAGCCACCACCGCACCGGGAGCAATGCCCAAACTCAGCGGAGGCTTCCTCACCAGCTTCGCCGCCTTCGCAAACCACAGCTTCGGCTGTTCCGTCTCAATGATGCACTTGCCCTTCGGATACTCCGTCGCCATTCCCTGCTTCAGAACGATCGTTCCCGCGTTGCTCTTCAGCGCGGCAGCCACCGCCGCCTCCGACTCGGCAAATGCCAGGTCGAACGCGCTCGCCGTCTCATAGGCGCTCACCGCGTCCACAATCCACTCCACATCGCCCTGCGCGAGGTTCCCGCCCAGTTCATCCAGCAGTTCTTGCAAGATCATCCAGGATTCTCCATGGGAAGATTACCGCGTCCCGGAACGGCATTCCCCGCCTTTTTCGTCGCGAGGTTTTCGAAGCACCAACATCGCCACAAGCTATCGGCTACCGGCTACTGGCTACAAGCTCCTGGCGCACTGAAAATTGAGAGCTGAAGGCTCTTTCCATCACTGTTCCTCGGCCAGCGTCTCCACAATATGCCCCATCTTCTCCTGTTTGGTCCTCAGGTACGCCGCAAACGTCTCCTGCGGCTCAACCTCCGCCGACACGCGCTCTGTCACTTCGATCCCCGCAGACTCCAGCGCCGCCACCTTATCGGGATTGTTGGTCATTAATTTGACCTTCTCGACGCCCAGCATCTTCAGCACACGCGCCGGCAACTCGTACTCGCGATAATCGGCTTCAAAACCAAGCTCGACATTCGCTTCAACCGTGTCGCGTCCCTGGTCCTGCAGCTCATAAGCCTTCAGCTTTGCCATCAGCCCGATCCCGCGCCCCTCCTGCTGCTCATACAGCAGAATTCCCGCGCCTTCTTCGGCGATCTTCGTCAGCGCCAGCTCAAGCTGCAGCCTGCAATCGCACCTCAGCGAACCGAACACATCCCCCGTCAAACATTGCGAGTGAATCCGCACCAGGGGCGCCGCCGACTTCACATCCCCCATCACCAGCGCAACCAGCCCTTCAATCTTGCAATTCTGGACCGGAGACCCGCCGCCAGCCGCACCGGCCGCAGAGGGCAATCTCCCCTCAAACCCCAGAATCCGGAAAGCCCCCCACCGGCTGGGGAAATCAGCCTCGGCTACCTTCTTCACGCTTTCAAATGCCATATCCCCATTCTACTTTGCGCGAATTCCGCCCCCAGCGGCACCCGTCACAGCGCCGCCAGCCGCACACAAGCGGATCTGTAAAGCACAAAGCTACCGGCGTGCTGAGTAACGCAATGGAACTCCGGCATGTATCAGGGCTTGGCTTCAGCTATGCCGCCACATTCTGCAAACGAGCCCGGCTTTAGCCGCTGTGCCGAAGCGCGTCGGAACTCCGGCTTTATCAGTGGCCATTCCAGACAATTAAAATCTTGGAAATTCAGTGCACAGCCCGAGTGGAGGACTGACTCCATCAGGTTGGAGAATCTTCATGGAATTGAACGAGCTGTTAGAAATTGAACCGCTGAGCAAAGCACTTCAATGCGCGCTGAGACTCGCACAGGAACAAGGAGCAAACGAGCTGGCAAAATGGCTCCAATTGGAGATCGGCGGTTACTACGCCACAAATAGTCACAGCATCATCACCGTTCCGAAGTATCGAGCCGTTGCAGGCGCGCACCTCAACATCTATGGTCAGCGTTTAAAGGTTCAGGCTGGTCAATCTTCAATCGATGAAATGCGTGTCCTTGAAGGCGTCGAAGCATTGGAATCCTTGAGAGATTCTCTTCAGACGATTGTGGTGCAAAAGCCAACAACAGTTGGGCTGACTGCACAGCAAGATGAGGCTGCCACCTTCCATTACGAACCGGTGGAACTCGTCCAGGTCCTCTCTCAAATCCGTTCAGAACTGTCCCGTAGAGCGCGAGTACTGGGGCAGCCAAATTATTGACTGATATCCCAATAGCCCGCTAAGAACAATGGCGATAGCCCAGATCCTTCAAGCCGGCCCCACGGCCAAAATAGGGTGCCCCATGTCTCCTTCCTTTGGAGACGTGGGAGACCACACTGGCCCCTCCGGCGAGATTCTTGAATGACGGATGCGGCGTCGGCTCTGAGGAAGCCGGCAACTACTTGACCGCAGTGTTCATGCAGCCTGTGACTCGCTCTGAGAGTCGAGCTCGGCTCGCTAAGTACCGCCGATTTGGCAATGACTCAGAAGCAGTCATCTGTCACACGCAGAACGACCATCTAGTCGGAACGCAGGGCTACCAGCGGATCCACTCGCACCGCGCGGCGTGCAGGAAAATAGCATGCAACAGTCGATACCGTAATTACCAGCAGCGTCGCTGTCAGAAATGTTAGGGGATCAGTGCTGCTGACGCCGTAAAGAAGGCCGGACATGAACCGGGTCATGAGCCATGCAACAAGCAGGCCGGCCCCAATGCCGAAAAGAGTGATGGTTGT
>DATJEO010000191.1:0-3660 GCA_035496515.1 Occallatibacter sp. | reverse complement strand
GCCCGGTACATGGTGTCGGGATCGCGGATCCAGAGACGGTAATCGGCAGCAACGTGCATTACCGCGTCGCAATCTTGAATCGCTGGTGCGTAGGACTCCGGCTTCGAAAGATCGCCGACTACAGTGTCCCCCGCGATGCCTTCGAGATTCGAAAGTTTACTTGATTTGCGCACCAGTAGGCGCAGATCGGCTCCCTGATCGGCGAGAGCTTTGGCAACGTGATGGCCGACAAACCCAGTTGCGCCTGTGACGAAGATTTTCATGAGGGACGTGCGAGTCCCATTCTACGGCGTAGGGCTGCACGTGACCGGGCCAGATCGAAGCCTATCGGAAAGAGGCCTGAGCCTGCTGCTCCCCTAGTGCTCGCATATGCTTGCGCACCTCCGCTTCGCCCGGAGCATCCCCTGCTGCATGGAAGAGCTCAAGGGCATGCTGGAAGCTCAGTCCGGCCATCTCCGGTTTGCCCATGTTGTGCCAGGCCACGCCCATCTTGTCGAGTGCACCTGCTTCGGTGTCGCGATCGTTCAGAATTTCAAGCTTGGTAACTGCCTGCTGGAGGACGTAGATCGCCTTCATGGGATCATTGACGAGGAAGACATAAGCGGTCCCGAGGTTGGCAAGAGCGAGTGCCTCGCTCCTCCGGTCCTGGATTTCGCGAAAGATACCTAGAGCTTCATTCAAGCTCTCGATACATTTCTTTCGATTGTTGAGAGAGAAGTAGGTCAGGCTCAGGTTGTTGAGGGTAGCGCCTCGACCGGCCTTGTCCGTCGCGGGAAAGAGCGCCAGGGCATCTCGATAATGGCGATTGGCCTGCTCGGGAAAACCCCACTCGCGGTAGACATCGCCGATATGAGCGAGAGTTGATGCCTCGTGTTCTCTATTACCGAGCTGGCGCCAGATGAGGAGCGCTGCCTGAAAACTCTCCACCGCTCTCTGCTGCTGATGCAGAGCGCTATAGGAGTTGGCGATTGCGGCGAGTGTGTTCGCTTCGGCTCCGCTGTCGTGATTGGTGCGGGTTTGCTCCAGGAGGATTTGGAGCGACGTGAGTGCAGCCCGGATGGAAGCTGTGCGGGTGGCCGTAGCCTGTGCCGAAGCAGGGAGGTCTGGATCAGACTGCGCCCGCATTGAGGGTATTGTGACAAGGGTCAACACGGCGCACAGCGGGAGCCAAGTGGCGAAGACTGATCTTCTCATTCGGTGACCTCCGGGAAGCGGTGGCCAGCGGTCGTTAACAGGTTGAGAGCGAGACCGGGAAGCCTTGTGGTTAGTTAGATGAGAGAAACGACAGGGGAAGCGAACGCTCTCAGGCCGGACCGCAGATTTTTATTCTGATATACGCTGGCCTTACCATCAAGAGGAATGTCTTCTCTGGCACCAGAAAAACAAGCGGTTGTGCTGTTGAGCGGTGGTTTGGACTCGGCGACGGTAGCGGCGATTGCTGCCGGCGAGGGGTTCGCGGTGAATGCGCTCTCCTTTTCCTATGGGCAACGGCACAGCTTCGAGCTCGAAGCAGCACGGCGCGTCGCGCAATCGTTGCGTGTGGCGAAACATCGCGTGGCCCAAATCGATTTACGTGCATTTGGCGGTTCGGCGCTGACGGACGACATTGCCGTTCCGAAGGGTCGCAGCAGCGACGAGATGGAACACGGCATTCCGATCACCTACGTGCCGGCACGGAACACGATCTTCCTGTCCTTCGCATTAGCCTGGGCCGAAGTGCTCGGATCACAAGACATTTTCATTGGAGTAAACGCGCTGGATTACAGCGGCTACCCAGATTGCCGGCCGGAGTTCATCCGCGCCTATGAGCAGATGGCGAACCTGGCGACAAAAGCCGGAGTGGAAGGGCGGCAGAAGCTCACCATTCACGCACCCCTGATGCATCTGACCAAGGCGCAGATCATCAAAAGGGGGATGGAACTTGGCGTTGACTATAGCCTGACGAGCAGTTGCTACGACCCCGCGCCGGACGGCAAACCCTGCGGGCGGTGCGACTCATGTTTATTGAGGAGAAAGGGATTCAGGGAAAACGGAATTGACGATCCCCTGCCCTACCCTGCGCGATGAGCTACGCGGTCAAAGAGATTTTTTATACGCTACAGGGAGAAGGAGCGCAGAGCGGGCGCGCGGCCGTCTTCTGCAGGTTCGCGGGGTGCAACTTGTGGTCGGGACGGGAGAGCGATCGCGCATCTGCGGTCTGCCAGTTTTGCGATACGGATTTTGTCGGCGTGAACGGGCCGGGAGGCGGGCGGTTTGAGACGGCCGAGGATCTTGCCGGGGGGATCGCAGCGCAGTGGCCTCTGGAGCACCCCGCCGATACGCGCTTCGTGGTCTGCACGGGGGGAGAGCCGCTGCTGCAAGTGGACCGCGAGCTGATCGATGCGCTGCACGTACACGAGTTTGAGATCGCTGTCGAAACGAACGGGACGGTCGCCGCGCCTGCTGGGCTGGACTGGATCTGCGTAAGCCCGAAAGCAGAAGCGCCTCTGCTTCAGACTTCGGGCGATGAGTTGAAGCTGGTCTTTCCGCAGGCGAATGCACGGCCGGAGAGGTTCGAGGCTCTCAATTTCCGAAACTTCTTCCTCCAGCCGATGGATGGGCCGGAGCGCGAGGCGAATACGCAACTGGCGCTGCAGTATTGCATGGCGCATCCCAAATGGCGATTGAGCCTCCAGACACACAAGCTGCTGGGGATCCCCTAAGGTCACGATTCATCGTGTTATGAGAAACTGGAAGAGCAGCAGTTCTTGAGGGGCCAGGCCGGTTCGCGAGCCCCAAAACTCTGAGCCATTTTGAAATTTGTCGGGCCGATGGAGCCGTCGATGCGGTGCGGTCCGTGTACAGGAATACGAATCAGATGCTGAGTGTAAGCAATGTAGAAATGCGTTACGGTTCGAAGATTCTCTTTGAGGACGTGTCGGTAACGTTCACTCCGGGGCGGCGTTACGGATTGACCGGGCCGAACGGGTCCGGCAAGTCGACGTTTATGAAGGTCCTGACCGGCGAACTTGAGCCGCAGAAGGGGAATGTGGTGCGCCCGCGCAAGCTCGGAGTTCTGCGCCAGGATCAGTTTGCCTTCGACAACTACCGCGTGATCGATACCGTGATCATGGGAAACAAGCCATTATGGGCTGCACTCGAAGAGCGCGACAGGATCTACGAGAAAGCCGAGATGACCGATGAGGACGGCATGCGGCTGGGCGAACTCGAAGGCATCATCGGCGACGAGGACGGATACACCGCGGAGAGCGACGCCGCGGTCCTGCTCGACGGCCTGGATATCCGGGAAGACTTGCACAACCGCAAGATGGGCGAGCTGCAGGGCGGGCAGAAGGTTCGGGTACTTCTCGCGCAGGCGCTCTTCGGCAAGCCCGAAGCGCTGCTGCTGGACGAACCCACGAACTATCTCGATCTCGACTCGGTGCACTGGCTTCAAGACTTTTTGAACGGGTACGACGGGACACTGATCGCCATCTCGCACGATCGGCACTTCCTCAACAGCGTGACCACCCATACCGCCGACATCGACTACCAGACCATCATCACCTACACCGGCGGTTACGACGAGATGGTGATGGCGAAGACGCAAATCCGTTCCACGCTGGAATCGCAGAATGCGCAACGGGAGAAGAAAATCGCGCAGCTCAACGAATTCATCGC
>DATJEO010000190.1:0-2738 GCA_035496515.1 Occallatibacter sp. | reverse complement strand
AGCATGTTCGTCGGCCGCTGCGACCAATGATGTGCGGCCAGCTTCGCCGGCTTCCCTGATGTTCGAGGGATTCCCTAGTTTGGTACCGCTCGCCTTCCTGATCGCCAGCGCCGCCTTGGTACGCTCGGAGATCAGCCGCCGCTCCTTCTCGGCCAGTGCCGCGTAAAGGTGCAGCATGAACGGGTCGGCGTCGCGCCCGAGTTCGGCGACAATGAACGGTACCCGCTGCGCCATCAGGCCGGCCACGAAGGCGACATCGCGCGAGAGTCGGTCGAGCTTGGAGACCAGGACGCAGCACTTGCCCTGACGGGCGGCGGCCAGCGCGGCGGCGAGCTGCGGGCGTCGGTCGAGCGCGTCGGCGCCCTTGCCGGTCTCGGCCTCGACGAACTCGGCAATGATCCGGATGATGATCTGTGAAGCGATGTTTAGCCGGTCTTGAGGGACAAGGCTGAAGATCGATCTGCCGATGATGTCAGAGGGGGCGTATCCAAGCAGCCGCTCCGCCTCAGAATTCCATCGTACGATCGTTCCGTCAGATCGCCAGCTCCAAATCGCGTCACGCGCGCCGTCGACGATTGCTGCCAGTTCGAGACGATCTCTTTCGGAGGCTTCGAAACGAGCCTGTAGAGTCCTCAAGTCTTCCTGGTAGCGCGCAAGCGTTGCACCGAGGTTGCTCCGATTACCGCTCTCAGCCGTGAGGTCTTTCCCGGTCATAACTATCCCTGCACGCGCACCGCACAAACGCGCGCAGTCCCCAGCGCCAAAGGCAATAACTCGCGCCAGGGAACAAAGTTCCCGATCGCAGTGGTAGTATGGTAATGACGAACGAACCGGAGGGCGTGAAGGACCTCAAGAAACACCGCCAAGCTTACCTGCGACTTGGGAGTTGATTTGTTCTCGGGCTAGGCGAGTTCTTGCGCGCCGCGAAGGCACCGGAACAACAAGCGCTCCTGCGTTTGATCGGAACGCTCGTGGAAGTGCCACCCTTTGCCTAAGCGGCACCTAACGGCGAAGAACAGCACATTGAAAACCCGGCTCCCCACAGAGCCGCGGGTGCTCGAACGCCCTCTCCACGTACCAAAGCGGGAGTTAATTGCGTTCCGCGGCTGCTGCTCGTTACGCGCTCGGGCTACGGGCGGACGAATATGGCATCGTTCTTACTGCGCCATGCGCGATCGGAGAGCCACTTATAATTCTCATCCGGCATGAGCGGGACGCCTCCCACCGCTTCCTTCGAGATTGGCAGGAAGAAGCTGGCGCGCTCCTGCGAGACTTGCAACGATCGGATAGGAACTACAATGCTGTTCTTTCCAGTTGTGAAGAAGCCGCCTGAGGCCACGATGGCATAATCGCGCCCGTCCTTGGTCCCGAATACAATATTCCTAACTTCACCCACGATCTTGTCATCTGAACTGCGCACCTCTGCGCCAATAATTTCGTCCGCGCGCAATGCTGGCGCGAGCTGATCAATTCTTACAAGGGGTTTAGCACCCTTCTGATCCCGGCTGCCTTGCTCCGCACCACGGCGGACCTTTGGCTCGCGGGCCGCATTTTGCCTGTCGGCGCTCTCCTCATCGTTGTCACCTAGCGAACTCATGATTGGGCCCGCAATGAGTTCACGAATAGTTGCCAACATGCGCTCGCAATCGTCATGGCGACCGTACGACTCTAATGTAAGTGCTGCGTCCCGTAGGCTGCGTAGGTCGCGTACGGCCTGCCGGTTTTTAACGCCGCGAAGCTGGGGCTTGTTCAGAATAGCCTCTTCCAGTTTGGCATCTGCGATCTGACATTCGGCTCTCGCCAGATCAGTGGCGAGTACCGAAAAGAAAGTGACGACCAAGACCACCAGTACCCGTGTCATCTCAGCAACTCCCATAAATGCATCCCGGCCGATGTGTCAGACGAGGGCACCGCTAAGCTTATGCGGGTTCGTGTTGGCCCGGCTTTCATTGTCACTCAAACACCGGGTCGTCGGCCCGAGAGGGCTTCAGTCTATCGCAGAGGCCTTCGTATCCGACGGCACGGAGAGGACGAATTCAGTTCCAGGCGTGTGCCGTTTGATGTCCAGCGTCGCCTTTAGCTGTGTTGTGAATGCATTAATTAGTCGCATTCCGAGCCGCTTACCGGACTTAATGTCGAAGTCCGCTGGCAGCCCAATGCCCTCGTCGCGAACTGAAACGATGGTGCTGTCATCCGCACTGCGAAAAACTCGTACCCAGGCTCGGCAGTACCCCTCCGGATAAGCATATTTGGCCGTATTCGTGATCAACTCGTTGACGAGCAGTGCGACAGGAATCGCGCGATCTGTCGCGATTTCAATTGCGGATGCCGCCTCCACTTTGATTTCACAGCCAGGCATCGAGTCAGAGAGATCCTGGCAGACAGCAGTCAGGTATGCGCCGAGATCGAGAATCTGAATGGAGCTGCTGGCATACAGCCGTTGATGTGCGCGTGAGATTGCGGCGATGCGTCGTGACGCATCACGAAGCCCGTGCTCCTCTTCGGGGTTCCCACTTGCCGCGGCTTGGTGGTGCAGCATAGCCGCAACAATTTGGAGACTGTTGTTGACGCGGTGATTAACTTCTTTAAGCAATACTTGATGGTGGTTGAGGGCTTCCTGAAGACGTTGCTCCATTCGCTGCCGCTCAATCGCCATTCCTAGAATGTTCGCCGCTCCTTGAAGAAACACAATGTCGCTCTCAGAGAATTCTCCCTCCGAACGACTGTCAACCTCAAGC
>DATJEO010000189.1:0-6013 GCA_035496515.1 Occallatibacter sp. | reverse complement strand
GTGACGGTGGCGTCAAGGTGGTGGTAATCCACTCACATACAACAGAGTCCTGAACAGGTTCCACGTTTGGATTCTAAGGCTTCGGTGCGCTTCAAATGCAGCAACACTTCGTTCTGCCCGGATCGTGGCCAACCCTTCCGTTACTGTTGAGTAACTGCCGGTTGGACGGTAATACGTCCAGAACCTCACACTGGAATGCAGACGAGCGAGTCAGCACGCGTCTCAGGTGCGACCTCTATGCACTCCAGTACATCGCTGCGCAAAAGACGATCAATCAAGTTCGCCGGGCCGCCAACCAATGTGAAGTCGAGGTCATAGTTTGAGCAGACACACCAACATCGGTCCGATGGCCACCAGTATTCAGGCGTGAATTGGAAACCGCCGCCGATAAAAAACGGCGTCACTTCATCCAAAGATCCTGTAAACAATAACTCCTGTTCTGTTGCGACGAACGGTATCTCTGCCAGGCGAAAGAAGCACGATGGGGCCACGGTCGCTTGCGCCAGCAGCGAGACAAGCTCACTACACTCATCGGCGTCTAGAGTTCCATCTGCAGGTCCGTAGATGAACCGCGGCCAACAATCGGGGTACGGGTGCAGCCGGGACGAAAACCAAGAGTGATTGATTTCCGGGGCGTATGGAACCTGCAAAGCTTTCGCCGCATCCTTCCAGAGAATTCGCGGCGCGAGAGGGGAATCCCGCTTCCGCCAAACTAGGTCTCGGACGACTGAGCAATCCGGCAGCTTCAGAATCGCGACTTCGTCAGCCGAGAGAGGCAGATCGATGTTTTCGTAATGGCCATCGAGCCTGTGAAGCACCTTCGCGCATTTCTCAAACACCGCTGGAACTAACCCCGAAACGTGTAGGCGGTACGAAGCAGCCGAGACGCCATGTGACGGTGGCGTCAAGGTGGTGGTAATCCACTCACATACAACAGAGTCCTGAACAGGTTCCACGTTTGGATTCTAAGGCTTCGGTGCGCTTCAAATGCAGCAACACTTCGTTCTGCCCGGATTGTTTGAATGCTAAGTCAGCGAGGAGCACGAGGTGTTGCAAAAGGCTGAACTCAGCTGTGAGGCTGATTCAGAGAACGACCTCGGAGGCTCCTCAGAGACTATGTATTCCATCGGACTGGATGTTCACAAGAGGACGATCAGCTATTGCGTGAAGGACGCGGCTGGTCGTGTGCACATGGAAGGCAAGATCGGTTCGACGCGGCGCGAGCTGGACAGCTGGATCAAGACACTGCCTCAACCGCGGACGATCGCCATGGAAGCGACGATCTTCACCGGATGGATTTATGACCACCTGCTTCCACACGCCGAGAAGGTGAAGGTTGCCCATCCGCTAATGCTGCGGGCCATTGCTGCGGCCAAGCGGAAGAACGACCAGATCGATGCCAGCAAGATCGCCGACTGTCTTCGTTGTGATTTCCTTCCGGAGTGCTACATGACATCGACGGAGATCCGCGACCGGCGACGCACACTGCGCTACCGCGGACTGCTGGTGAAGCAGATGGTTCAGATGAAGAACCGGATCTCGGGCCTGTTGATGGAGAAGGGCGTGACGCATACCAAGCGACGGCTGCATAAGGTGGGCTACTTCGCTGAGCTGATGGGCGGCAACGAAGAGATCGATCAGAGTATCCGGCCGTTGTTGAAGCTGAGCCGCGAACACATCGTTCGGGCGCAGAAGCTGGACTATGCCCTGGTCAGTTCGCTCGAACGTGACCCGCTACTGGTGGAGAGACTGAAGCGGCTGCGGACTGTGCCCGGAGTCGGTCCGATCACGGCGCTCACCTGGGCTCTGGAGATCGGCGATGTCGCCCGCTTCCGGTCCATCAAGCAGGCCATCAGTTATTGCGGGCTGTGCGGAGCAGAGAAGAGCTCGGCCGACAAGATGCTGCGCACGCCCATTTCGAAACAGCGCAACAAACACATTCAGCATGTGCTGGTCGAGGCCGCGAAGCTCGCCCCTAGACAGTGTCACGAACTGGCCCTGATCTACGAAAAAGAGATGCAGAGAGGCAATCGCAACCGCGCCACACTCGCAGTGGCACGGAAGATCGTTGCCTATCTGCTCGCGGTCGAACGCAGAGAAAAGGATTTCGTGCCTACCGAGGAGTTCGGCGGCACGGCGGCAGCCTAAAAACCTGCCCATAAAATGAAAAAACATCAGGATTATTCCGTGCGCAGACTGCCAGGTCCTGCAATTAGGCCACTGTGCGAAGGAGTTCAAACTCCGGAGGCTCACCACGAATTGTTTGGGGACTGGCAAAGAACACAAACTCAATCTTCGGCGACGGCTCCCTGGGAGCCCGAGGCTGCAAATAGATGTCTGGTTCTGCTCGAGAGCAGGGACCATCGGCCGAGAGGCCACTGATGCAAAACGGCGCATCCTGATTCGATCAATGCGCGCTCTCCCTGGCGCGCCACGGACACCTGTGCTTTTCTCTTGACGTTTGACTTACCGGAAGTAGTCCGAATTTTGAGTTCTGTTCTGAGTGGCAGTAATTCTCCCGCATTGCCTATCATGGGGACTTGAGTCGAACAAGCCAGAATCAGTTGGGCAGCGGTCGCCTGTGCTGAGCGCCGGTCGTTGAGACCGCAGGATGAACGGGAGCCGTCCGCCCGCGGGGGAACCGATGCCTCGGTTCCCCCACTGCAACAGTCTCTACGAAAACTGCTGCTCATTCAGAGATACAAGGATGACAATTCATTTGGGCCTCTGTAGTGCCCCTGAGAACTCCGACGATTCAATCGTGGGTTCCATCGGCTATGGAATGCGGGGGGCTAGTTGGGTGGCTTGCGCCGCGGCTGCTGAGGCGTCGGAAAGATTGGTGTATCCGGCGATGTAGCGGCCCTTGCGAAATATGCAGATGCCATCAAGGTAAGGGGCTTTGGCCTGGAAAGCGTCGTCGGCGATCTGCGCGGGAGAGGAGTCGGGGTAGCGGGCGCGCAGTTTGTTCATAACCTCGGCGGCGGATTCAGGGGTGTCTTCGAGAACGATGAAAGCCTGGCCTTCGCTGTATTTTGCGACGTAGCCGCGTCTTAGGATCTTCAGACCGAGCACGCTCTCGGGGACAAGGCGGGCAGAGGTTTGGTTCTCGCTAAGGAACCATTGCAGGGTTTCGGGCGGAGTATCGCGGCCATCGAGGAGTTGCGCCATCTTCGCCGCGAATGCCTGCAACGTGGCAGTTTGATCGGCGGTTGGGCTGCCGTCGGTCTGGATGATTTCTACGAAGTATTTGCCTTTGGCGAAGAGCAGACTCTGCGCGAGAAGCTGGCCGCCCATTCCGATTTTGGCGATGGGCCGATTGGGGTCGCGGTTGGAGGCGAACATGCCGTAAGCGGAGTCGGCATCGGTCATGTCGGAGACGTCGATTGCCAGCGTGGTTGAGCCGGACTGGCAGTCGATTCCCTGCATGCGAGCGAAGCTGAAGATGAGATAACCTTCGGCGGCGCCGTCGCGATAGTCGAAGAGATTGTCGGGGGTGTACTGGCGTTTCGCTCCGGACTGTTCCCAGCCCGGAACGAAATGGCAGTCGAGGTAGGCTTGCGCGTGAGCTGGTTGGGTGGCAAGCGTCAGGCAAATCAGAACAAGAAGGAATTGGAGTGGGAACAGTACCTCAGGGGCTAAAGCCCTTGATGATTTTGGTCGGCTTTTCGGCATGACTGAAGTCATGCCCTGACACAAAGCCGGCTTCGGGTGGGTCTCACTCCAGGCTGCAAGGCCCGACACTTTGAAATTGCGGGGCCAGGAAATGCGTTGCTGCACGGTCATGCAAACAGTTCCTGGGCGCGAGCCATGCGTGCAGAAACCTGCACGCCGAAGGGGCATTTTACGGAGCACTCGGTGCAATCGCCGCAACGGACCGCAGCGTGGTGGGCGGGAAGCTCCTGGAATCTCTCGCGAGCGAGGGCAAACTGACGGTAGCCGTCGGCATAGGCGAGGATGCGCAGCGTATTCGCGACCTGAAGACCTTTCTGACATGCACCGTCGCACTGACCGCACATGCGGCAATAAAGCGGCTTGATCTGTTCGAGGTGCGCGGAGAGGATTTTTTCGTCGCGGGTGGAGAACGGTTCGGACATGGCCCGGAGATTTTCGTCGAGCTGATCCATGTCGGTCATGCTGGGGATGGTGGTACCGATGTTGGGCTTGCTGAGAACCCACTTGAGTGCCGACAGCATCGCGCCATCGCGGTGCAGCTTTGCGGCGACAGGATCGGTCGGCTTGAGGCTGCGGAATCCGCCGGCCATGACCTTCATTGCGACGACACCTGTGCCGGTGGCGGCGACGGCGGCAATTGCCTTCTCCATGGCAGGGTCCATGGCGAAGTTGTAAACGGTGAGGACGACATCGAAGGCTTTTTTCTGCGCGGTCCACTCGAGCATTTCGGGGAGGGCGTGGGTGCTCATGCCGGCGAAGCGGATCTTGCCCTGCTGCCTGGCGATGTGCTGGGCTTCGATCATGTCGTCGCGGATCTCGGTCGGTTTGTCTTTGGCGTGGAGATACCAGATGTCGACATAATCGGTCTTGAGCTCGGCGAGGCTGGTGTCGAGGTCTTTGAGCAGGGCTGCTTTATCGCCGGAGATGGATTTGGTGGAGAGAATGAGCTGCTTGCGCTTGGCGGCCAGGGCTGCGCCGACCATGCGTTCGTTGTTGCCGTGCTGGTAGACGCGCGCGGTGTCGAAGTAGTTGATGCCTAGATCGGCGGCGCGGGTAATGACGCTGGGGTCGGAGGTGATCATGCAACCGAAGCCTAGGGTGGTGAGGTTGAGGCCGGTTTTACCGAGGGTGCGGTGGTCGAGCCGGGAGAATTGGTGGGCTTGCCGAGGGCTTTATCGGTGGCCTGCAGCAAACCGGTGTTTGAGGCAGCGGCTGCGACAGGCAGCATTAACCCCGCGGACAGGAATTCGCGGCGAGACGATTTCAGCGTCATGGTGGCACCTTTCCCGGGGAAGGAGTGCAGCATACACCTGCGCGGAGGGAGGGAAATAGGGTCTGCATCACAGTTGATGATGAGGTGGGAATGACGCTTCGCGTTCGAGCGGCGAGACTTGGAGCGCTTCGCTTAAGATGACACATTCGTTTTCGTATGCCCTCGACGGCTAAGCCCCGGGGCCCTTCATAAGACGGGTATAGTCTCTGGGATAAGCAAAACGGCCACCCCGTAGGGTGGCCGTTCTGCTGCTGCAATTGCGCGGAGATTAGCGTTCGTTCTTGCGCCAGTTGATGAGATCGCCGAGAGTCGTGGTTGAGCTGGAGACGGGCTGTTTGTGCGCGCTCTCCTTGTAGTGCTCGACCTGGGCGCGGCTGGCTTCGTGACCGACTGCGCGGAGGCTGAGACCCACTTTCTTCTCTTCCACATTGATCTTGATGATCTTGAATTCGTGCTCCATGCCTGTCTCAAGCTTGGAAGCACCGCTGGCGTCGTCACCTGCTTCGGAGATGTGGCAGAGGCCCTCAACGCCCTCGGCGATTTCAACGAAAGCGCCGAATTGAGCGGTGCGAAGCACCTTGCCGTGAACCACGTCGCCCACGCGATGCGCGGCGAAGAAGCTCTCCCAGACGTCGGGCTGAAGCTGCTTGATGCCGAGGGAGAGGCGGCGGTTCTGCGGCTCAACGCCGAGAACGACTGCCTTGACCTTTTCGCCCTTCTTCACGACTTCAGAAGGATGCTTGACGCGCTTTGTCCAGCTCAGGTTGGAGACGTGGACGAGGCCGTCGATGCCATCTTCGATTTCGATGAAGGCGCCGAAGTCGGTGAGGTTGCGAACGCGGCCCTCGACCACTGTTCCGGCGGGGTAGCGCTCGGTGAGGTTTTCCCAGGGATTCTCGAGAAGCTGCTTCATGCCGAGCGAAATGCGGCGGTCGGCAGGATTGACGCTGAGGACAACCGTGTCGACTTCATCGCCGGGCTTGACCAGCTTGGAGGGGTGCTTGAGGCGCTTGGACCAGGTCATCTCAGAGAGGTGAACCAGGCCTTCAATTCCCTGCTCGAGTTCAA
>DATJEO010000188.1:0-5383 GCA_035496515.1 Occallatibacter sp. | reverse complement strand
CGAATACCTAGAGAGCGTAGGTGCCGACTATCTTTTAAGCCTACCTCTCGCCATTCGGAGGCGCTTACATAAACTCCACGAAACGATCGCCGCTTAAATTTTGCCTAGCCCCCTCTCCGGCGGTCTCCTTGAGGGTCAATGCATTATGAAAAAGCGCCCCCCGCTTCAGAAGGTCGCGGCTGTGATGAACGCCGCCTCCGCTGCGCTGCGCTAGTGCAGGGGCTTCCCTCCGCTACGGCGGCGCTGGGGAGTAACTGCCATGGTGAATGGGGTGCGAAAGGACTGCAGAAGGACATAGGAAAATCGGCGAGAGAAGGGCATTTTGACCTTGAGGGGAAAGATAAGCGTTAGCACGAATACTCTCCCCCCAAGGAGGCAACTCAAATGAGTTACGACGTCAAATATATCGGAATGGACGTGCACAAGGAAGCGACTGTGATCGCGGTCCTGAATGAGAGCGGGAAGCTGGTGATGGAGTCCGTGATCGAAACCAAAGCCAGCAGCCTTCTGCAGTTCCTGCACGGTCTACGGGGCGAGCTGCATGTGACCTGGGAAGAAGGCACCTGGGCGGCCTGGCTGTATGATGTGCTGCAGCCACAGGTGCAGCACATTGTGGTGTGCAATCCGCGGCGCAATGCCTTTTTGAAGGAGGGCAGCAAGAGCGACAAGGTGGATGCACGCAAGCTGGCCGACTTGTTACGCACCGGAATGCTGCGACCGGTCTACCACGGGGAAAACGGACTACGGACGCTACGCGAGTTGGGGCGCAGTTATCAGACCATCAGCAAAGATTTGACGCGCGTGATGAATCGACTGAAGGCGCTGTATCGCGGTTGGGGTATTCCTTGTGCCGGCACCCAGGTTTATGCTGTGCGCTGTCGAGAGGAATGGTTAGGCAAGATTCCGCAAGCCGGGGTGCGCCGCCGCGCGGAGCTGCTCTATCAACAGCTGGACGGATTGCAGGCCTTGCGGCGCAACGTCCGACCCGAGTTCTTGGCCGAGAGCCGGAAACATAAAGCCGCGAAACTGCTGCGCCAGATTCCCTGCATCGGTCCGATTCGAGCCGCCCGCTTGATCGCGCTGATGCAAACCCCGCATCGGTTCCGCAGCAAGCGGCAACTATGGACCTACAGTGGCCTGGGCATTGAGACCCACGACAGTGCGCAATTCCGCTTTGTGAGCGGACAACTGCAACGCTCCAAGAAACCCCAGCAGATTCGTGGTCTGAATCGAAATCACAACCATGAAATGAAAGAGATCTTCAAGAGTGCGGCCACCAGGGCCAGCTGTGGCCGGGGACCGTTCCACGATTTCTATGCGGGTTTACTGGCCAAGGGCATGAAGCCGGAGATGGCGCGTCTGACGCTGGCGCGCAAGATCGCGGCCATTACGTTGACTCTTTGGAAGAAGGAGGAACGGTTCGACGTCGAACAACTGAAGACGCAAGCAGCTTGAGCATCGAATAGAACCCAGGTGATCTCCCAAGGTTTTTCATGCCTCGGTGGTAGCCAATCGGTTCGTGCGATGCTCGGGTTCGAGGGAGAGTATCCATACACTCATTCAGGCACTCTGTGTGCGGTAGTCCAGCACCGAGTCTCCGGGTCAATCCTATGCCCCCTCGGATAACCCCAAAAAGCTGTAGGCTTCGAGCCTCATATAGGATCATGGTTGGCACTTAAGCCAACGCTCAGCTTGCGTAGCTTCGGAACCGAACGGCGTCGTGCGCCACTGACTTCATGAAACCGTCGAGTTGGGACAAGCAACTGGGGTTGGCTTTGCCGCGGGAACGTGCGGCGAGCCAAAGCGACCAAACCAATACCCCCTCTAAGAATGAGGTGAGGAATGAGGTGGGGCTGGATGTAAGTCACTACGCCCGCATCTCTCAGAGGGGCGGGGAGAAGCTTTTTTCCTTGACATCCCCTTTCATAGGATGAGCGCTATCGCCTTGATTTCGTCAGTTGACCTTTGGCGGCATGATGTAGTGACTCCCGAAGTAATAGACCCTGTGATGGGCCCCTTTCAACTCGGCCGCATTTAGCGTCAAATCAGCACTGTTGAGGCGACGAACATCCACATAATGATCCTTCTCTTGGTCATTCACCCATCCATCGACCGACTCCACGCCCGATACGTCGGTCGTCAAACCAGCGACATAATAGTGGGCTGGAATGTAAGCGTGGATTGAAGACCGTCTAGACAGAGTTTAAGTAAGAAGGCATTCTTCCTTTGTTGACACGCGCCAGCGTGACGGAAGGAAGAGATGGACGAATCGATTGAACCAGTTCTCACCAGGCGAACCGCAGGGCGGCGGTTTCGAAGCGCAGAAGAGAAGCAACGCATTATCGAAGAGGCGCTGGTACCTGGGGTGTCGGTGGCGGCAGTAGCGCGGGCGCATGGGATCAACGCCAACATGCTATTTAGTTGGCGCAAAATGTATCACGCCGGCCTGTTGAATGAAGGTGCATCCGGCGTACGTCTTCTGCCGGTGAGAGTCCGCGAAGAGAAAGAGCGCAAGCCGAGCGGCCTCCAAGCTCAACCCGGGAGGAGAGAGTCGAGCTCGATCGAAGTGCGATTGGCGAAGGCGCAGGTTCGCATCGTGGGTGCGATGGATGCTGGAGTGGTGCGCGCGGTCCTGGAGAGCCTGCTGCGATGATTACGCTACCGGTGCAGACCCGGATTTGGATCGCAGCTGGAGTCACCGATCTGCGACGCGGCTTCACCGGATTGAGCGCGCTGGTACAGACGGCACTCGAGCAAGACCCTTTTTCCGGTCATGTGTTCGCATTCCGCGGGCGGCGAGGCGATCTGATCAAACTTTTGTGGTGGGACGGAGATGGATTGTGCTTGTTCGCCAAGCGACTGGAGCGCGGACGGTTTCTGTGGCCGAAGGCGGAGAGCGGAACGGTGGCACTGACGCGAGCCCAGCTCTCGATGCTGCTGGAGGGCATTGATTGGCGACGCGTGGAGCGCAGCAGCGATCCGCAGTTGATGGTGTAGGTGCGGGCACAGATTTTCACAGCATTTTTTAATCTTCCCGCGGATGACGATGTAAGTTCATGGCATACTCCGGGTGTGGATAGCTTGCGCGCCGCGCTACCGAACCTGGACACGCTCCCGCCCGATAGTTTGCGGTCATTGATCTTGGCGCAACACCAGGAACTGCTTGCCGCCCAGGAGCAGTTGCTCGCGCATCAGAGCGAGATTGAACATCTGAAACTGCTGCTGGCCAAACTGCGGCGGATCCAGTTCGGGCGTAGGTCGGAGAAGCTGGCGCGGCAGATTGAGCAGCTGGAGTTGAAGCTGGAACATCTGGAAAGCCAGCGTGCCCCATCCGCCTACGTTTCCGAGAACCCAGCGGCGGGTGAGACCCCAAGTGCGTCGGGCAAACCTGGACGGCGCCCGCTGCCCGAACATCTGCCGCGCCAGATTCGGCGCTATGAACCCAAGCACCAGGCTTGCCCGGAATGTGGCGGCGAGTTACGTAGTCTGGGCGAAGACATCTCCGAAGTTCTGGAGTGTGTGCCGGCGAGCTTCTATGTGATTCGTCACGTGCGTCCCAAGCTGAGCTGTGCGGGCTGCGACGTGATTGTGCAGGCGCCAGCCCCCAGTCGCCCGATCGAGCGTGGCCTGGCGGGGCCCGGATTACTGGCTCACGTGCTCACGGCAAAGTTCGGAGATCATTTGCCTTTGTATCGCCAGTGCGAGATCTACGCCCGGGAAGGCGTGGATCTGGATCGCTCGACCTTAGCCCAGTGGGTAGGCGAGAGCAGTCAGTTGCTGCGGCCTCTGGTGGAGGCCATGCGAGCGTATGTGATGTCCGGCCACAAGCTTCATGCGGACGACACGCCGGTGCCGGTGCTGGCTCCGGGCAATGGCAAGACTAAGACCGGCCGGCTGTGGACTTACGTTCGCGATGATCGTCCTGCGGGTGATGCAGCAGCTCCAGCGGTATGGTTTGGTTACTCGGCGGATCGCAAAGGCGAGCATCCGCAGCAGCATCTGCGGGAGTACAGCGGCACCTTGCAGGCTGATGCCTACGCTGGATTCGAGCAGCTCTATAAAGAAGATGGCCGGATTCAGGAAGCTGCATGTTGGGCACACGTACGACGCAAGTTCTACGATCTGCTGGAAGCACATCGCTCCCCGATTGCCGGCGAGGCCATCGAGCGCATTGGGCAACTGTACGCCATTGAAAAAGAGATCCGGGGTCGCCCTCCGGATCAGCGGCGCACGGTTCGACAAACCCGTTCGCGACCTCTGCTGGTTTCGTTACACGATTGGTTCGAAGCCTCTTTGTTGAAGCTTTCGCGCAAGTCGGATACGACCGCAGCCATACGCTATGCACTCACACGCTGGGACGCACTGGTGCGTTACTGCGAAGACGGACGCATTGAGATCGATAATAGTGCGGCCGAACGGGCCTTGCGTGCAGTCGCATTGGGCCGGAAGAATTATTTATTCGCGGGATCGGATGCGGGGGGAGAGCGCGCGGCCGCCATCTACAGTTTGATTGGAACGGCGAAGCTGAACGAACTTGATCCGGAAGCCTACCTTCGCGAAGTGCTGACCCGCATTGCTGATCATCCCGTCAATCGCATTGCGGAATTATTTCCCTGGAACCTCGTTCCCCTTGGCGCCCAGGCCACACAACCTGCCGCTTAAATAAATACACAACTACAACGACCAGTCGTGTCCATTACACCATAAGTGGACACGACTGGGTTTGCCTCAAGGTACATACACTGTTCTGACGGTCAAGACGGTGAGGAATAGACGCTTACGCACTATCTACGAGATTGATGAACAGAAGGGTCAGGCCTTCATCGTGATGGAGTACTTGGATGGAATGACACTGATGCACCGCATCGCGGGAAGGCCACTAAAGAACGACACTTTGTTGACGCTCGGCACCGACATTGCGGATGAGCTCGAGGGCATTGTCCACCGCGACATAAAACCAGGGAACATCTTCGTAACGGAGCGCGGGACACGCCAAAATTCTGGATTTTGGACTGGCCAAGATGACGCAATAGGCAGCGGGAGGGCTCATAAGGGGCGGTTCTGGCCCGCTTCGTACCGCTTAGCCCGAGCTCGCCCCTTTTTTACGTTTCCGATGAAAGCCCTCAGAGCATCGGAACAGGCGTTCAGGACTCCGGGACAAAAGCGTAGTTAAGGCGTCGAACTCCCATAATGGGAGAGCCGCTTAGAGACTAGAGTGGCATGGAGCGTGGCGCCCTTCACCTTCGTCGCGAGAGTACCCATGCAGATCACCCTATCGCCCTCTTTAACCCGACTGGCATCAATGTCGTTGACCTTTTTGCTGCCGTGCTCCTGACTAACCCATCGGGTTGAGCTGTCATACTCGACGGTTCTCTCGAGGGTC
>DATJEO010000187.1:0-7433 GCA_035496515.1 Occallatibacter sp. | reverse complement strand
GGAGGGAGTACCTAGTGATCCTGCCGTCAACTGGCTGTTCGTGGATTTGAATTCGTATTTTGCTTCAGTTGAGCAGCAGGACAGGCCGGAGCTTAGGGGGAAACCCGTGGGCGTGGTTCCCATGATGGCGGACACAACGTGCTGCATTGCGGCGAGCTATGAGGCGAAGGCCCACGGAGTGAAAACGGGAACAATTGTGGCGGACGCAAAACGTATGTGTCCAAACATGATTTTCGTCGAGGGGAGACATGAGCTTTACGTCGAATATCACCACCGCATCGTGGAGGTGGTGGAGAGCTGCTTGCCGGTGACGGCAGTGATGTCGATCGATGAGATGGCCTGCCGGCTGATGGGGCGAGAGCGACCACTGCTTGCAGCACTGGAGTTGGGACGCAAGGTGAAAGCGACAATCCAGGAGAAGGTGGGGCCTATGCTGCGCAGTTCCGTGGGGCTGGCGACGAGCCGTTATCTAGCGAAAGTCGCGAGCGACATGGAGAAACCAGATGGGCTGGTGGCGTTGACGCTAGACATGTTGCCCGACGCTCTGAGACCGCTGGCCTTGAGGGACCTGCCGGGGATCGGGGCCCAAACCGAGAAAAGGCTGAATGAAAAAGGTATCCACACGATGGACGACCTGCTGAAGCTGGACTGCGAGCAGTCGGGCGAGATGTGGGGATCAGTGTGGGGGCAGCGGCTCTGGTACTGGCTTCGCGGCGAGGACTTCGAGATGTCCGAGACGGAGCACCTGAAGTCGATCAGCCACTCGCATGTTCTGGCTCCGGAGATGCGGACGCCGGAGAAGGCGTGGGCGGTGGCACACAAGCTGCTGCACAAGGCCGCGATGCGGTTGCGATCGCACAAGCTGTGGGCGGGATCGATCGGGCTGGCAGTTGGATTTTCCGTACCGCGCGGGATGAACGCGCCGGTGAGTCGTTTCGGGGTTCCTACTCGGGGGTGGCATCACGAGATTCGGTTGATGGAGTGCCAGGACAACCAGACTCTGATCGGAGCGCTGTGCCGGTTGTGGAATGAGAAACCGAAGGGCAAAGGATATGACGAGCCGTATTTCATTGGAGTGAGTCTCAATGGGCTGGTGCCGGACCGGCTGCACTCGCTAAACCTGTTCGATTCGCTGGAGAACGCGAAGAGCAGGGCAAAGCTGCTGGAGGCGATGGATCAGCTTAATCAGAAGTATGGGATGAGCACGCTGGCTCCGGCGACCATGCTGGCGGCCTACAAGGCAGCACCGACGCGGATCGCGTTCCATAGTATTCCGGATCTGTTCTGAGGATTTGGAACGTTTGCTGAAAAACAAAGGAGCCGCGCATGACTGGCGGCTCCTTTGTTGGCGCTGATTCGCTTAACGGTGGACAAGGGATTGAACGATGAGGTGTTGGGGGTCGCTGACGGGATAGGGTGAACCCGGCGCGTGGGAGGTGTGGGTCGGGGTGACGGTGAAGACGTAGAGTCTGTTCGTGGCTTGGCTGATCCCGTAGAGGTGATCGCTGTGATCCCAGAAGATCTGGTTGATGGGAGCCCTGGTGAGGAGGCCGGTGTACCTGACGGCGGCGACGCCCTCGTTGAAGAAGAAGACCTGGAGGCCTTCCTGGCCGGCGACGGCGACGAGCTTGCCGGAGGGAGACATTTTCATGTCATACGGGGTCTGGATGAGAGTCGACGGCATATCGGCGTATGTGCTGCGGGTTCTGATGACGCCTGACGAGTTGGCCGTATATGTCGCGATTTGCAGCGGCTCGGAACTGCAGCCTGGAGGGTTGGCGGGCTGCATGAGAACCGCGAGGTTGTTGTAGGGATCTGCGGCTGCGAGAAACGGGATGAATCTGCGGAAGTTCGGAGGCGGGGTGGGCCAGTTGGCCACGCTGCCAGCCGATTTCAGTAGGCCGTTGCTGCTGCGCTTGAATCCGTAGATCGTGTAGTACATGCAGTCGGAGTTCGAGGCTGAGTAGGCGAATCTGTTGTTCCCGGTGAAGAAGGCAGCGTTTGTGACCCCGGGGAAGACGCCGGTGATGTCGGTTCCGAGGTAGTGGAGCTTGCCGCTGGTTTTGTTGAGGGCAAATGAGGCTACGCCGGTGTTGGCGCAGTCAGCGTTGAATTCCTGAACGTAGAGGGTTGCGCCGGTGTGGTCGAAGAAGATCTCGTTGGCGACAGGGCAGTTGTCGTTGGGTGCGTACTTGCCGTAGTTGGATGAGGCTTCATAGCGGAGGGCGCCGTCGGACTCGATGACGTAGCTATCGATGTTTCTTTGAGAGTGGTCGACCGCGAGGAGATGGCCACCATCGACGGCCATGGCGTTCACATTGTCGGGGAATGGGGAGCCGGAAATGCGTTTCAGTTTCCCGTTTTCTTCGGCGGTCCAAGCTGTGATTTCGTTGGTGCTGCTGTTTTTTGAATTATTGGCGACGTAAACGTAAGCCACTGCCTGGGAAACTGCATTACTGGCGACCAAGGCAAAGCTCAGGAAGGCAAATAACTGCAAGCTGCGTTTCATGGGGAGGTCTCCTCTAGAGGGGCAGACCCGCACTGGCCCGGGTACTACTCACGGGATTCGAGACATTTTGTTGATCTCTGGTTGTATGAAGAAGGCGTTACGTCTCGCGAAGTGGAAACAGTTCCCACAGAAGTTCACCTGAACATTTTTTCTTCCGCACGCGTAGTTTCTGCATCCCGTGCCGCGATGTTCTGCGGATTAATAGGTAGAAGCGAAACCGATGGCGCAAAGATGGCAGCCGGATTTCGAACAACTGGTGGACGAACACCAGTCCATGGTGTTTTCGCTGGCGTGGCGCATGACCGGCGACCGCGGGCTGGCGGAAGAGGTTGCGCAGGACGTTTTCCTGGAGTTGGACAGGCATATGGAGCGGATCGAGAGCCCGGAACACGCATTGAACTGGTTACGTCGGGTGGCGATGAGTCGATCCGCGGATGCATTGAGGCGGCGGCGGGTGAGGGGCGTTGATCTGTGGGTGGAGATTGAAGACAAGCACGGGGGGCCGGTGGAGGAGAGGCAGTCTCCGCTGGAGACCCGATTGGAGCAGCTGCTGTCTACGTTGCCAGAAGCGCAGCGTGCCGCGCTGGTACTTCGGTATCAGGAGGATATGACGCCGGAGGAGATAGCGGCAGCGGTAGAGACGCCAGTGGCGACCGTGAAGAGCAACTTACATCGTGGATTGAAACTGTTGCGTGCGAAGGCGACAACGCATTTGAAGGAGTACATTCGTGGACTTTGAATGGACTGGACAGCCGGAGAGAATCAGCGGCTCGGAAGAGGATCGTGAGTTTGAGCAGGAGCTGAAACAGGCCATGGAGAGGCGGCCTGCTCCGCCGAGCCTTAAGCGGCGGATCATGCAGAAGCGGAGCGCCCGCCGGACGGAGCGGCACCATACAACGATGATCTGGTGGCAGAGGCTGGCGGCTTCGTTGCTGGTAGGAGCGGTGGTGGCAGGCGGATTTGGATGGCGGCAGATCGAGGAGCGGCGCAAGGGCGAAGAGGCAAAACAGCAGGTGATCACGGCGCTGCGGATTACGAACCAGGTGTTGAATAACATGAACCGGAAGCTGACTGAGCATGACCGGGGAGAGAAGTAGGACGAACTGTCTGGTTTCCCACCCTTGGTGCAGGACCAAGGCGCGCCAAGAATGGGGCACCCGAAGGATGGATCGGGAAGTGAAGGAGAGATCGATGAAGAACCGGGTTATTGTTTGGGTCTTAGGGCTGGCTGGACTGGCGGTTCCGGCGATTGCGCAGAGCGGGTTGCCTATGCCGTCGCCCATTGAGAAGGATCTGGCTGCGCGCGCTTCGAACGTGACGGAGGTGACGCTGGGGAAGAACATGCTGGCGTTTGCGGCGAAGTTCATGGACGGCAAGGATAAGGACGAGGAAGCGACGCGGCACCTGATCGAGGGGCTGGACGGGATTTACGTACGGTCGTACGAGTTCGATAAAGAAGGGCAGTACACGGCCGTGGATGTGGACAAGCTGCGGTCGTACTTCCAAACGGGCGGCGAATGGTCCTCGATCGTGCGGGAGCGGGATAAGAGGAGCGGCGAGAGCACGGACGTGATGATGAAGATGGTGAACGGCAATCCGCATGGATTGTTTGTTCTGGATGCGGAGCCCAGGGAGTTGAGCATTGTGCTGATTCTGGGCCCGGTGAAGATGGAGGACTTGAGCAAGCTGTCGGGTATTGGCGGATTGGGCGTGCTGGGCGATCTCGAAGGCAATGGCAGCAAGAACAAGGAGAAGGCAAAGGCTCCGAAGGCGAAGACCGGAGGCGAGGAATGAGAAAATTCCTGCTGATTCCAGTTTGCTTCTTTGCGTTGGCGGTGCCGGTCGTAGTTCTGGCGAATGGCGTGTCCGGCGGTTTTGACCAGGTGGTGAGTTCGATTGAGACGCGCTATCACGTGCACGCTGATCGCATTCCGATGCTTGGGTTGGTCAGCTTCATAGCGCGAGCTTCGACGCACGATGGTGTTCGGGGCTTGCACGTGGCGGAGATCGAGGATTTCCACGCAGATGTGGACGGCGAGGAACTGAACAAGCTAGTCGCGGAAAAGCTTGGTACGGGATGGGAGCGCGTGATTCGCGAGACCAGCAGACATGGAGGCGACCAGACGTTGATCTTCATGCGGCCAGAGGGATCGCGGATGGGGATGTTCGTTCTCGACCTAGGCGGACACGAGATGGACGTGGTGCAGATGTCGGTAGACCCGGATCATCTGAGCGAGAAGATCGGCCAGTACGAACGGCATGAGAGAGACAGGGACTGAGCGACCAGGGACGTAGGGAGTGTGGGCTCGTAGAGCGGATAAATAGCTCTTCGAGCCCTCTCTCTTTTAGTCTGCGCGGAGAAGGTGGGCGGGGTTGATGGAGAGGGCGCGACGAGCGGGGATCCAGGTTGCGACGAGGCCAATGAGGATCATGAATGCGATGGCGCCGACAAGCACGAGCGGGTCGCGCGGAGATGCCTCGTAGACCAGTGCCGCGAGCAAGCGGCTGGCGAGGACGCCGAGGATAAGGCCAGCGAGCGATCCACAAACAAGGACGAGGAAGGGACGGGCGAGGGCAGCGCGGATGAGTTGTCCGCGGACCGCGCCGAGGGCGATGCGGATGCCGAGCTCGCGCAGGCGTCTCGAGACTGTGTAGGCGGCCATGCCGAAGATTCCAGTGACGGCAAGCATGGCGGCGAGAAGACCCATGACGCCGAGAGCGGCTGTTGCGATACGGGCCGGGAAAAGGACGAGAGAGAGCCGGTCGGTCCAGTTGCGGAGATTGAATGGCAGCCTGGGGTCGATGCCGGTGAGGGTGCGGTTCAGCACGGCGGCAATTTCGGCCAAAGAGAGATTGGAGCGGACGATCAAGTTGGTTTCAGCAGCAGGAATCTGCGCGATAGGGAAGAACATGGCAGGGCTCGCGTCTTCGGTGAGCATTTCGTATTTGCCGTTTTCGACAACGCCGACGATTTCGTATCTTGTTTTGTCGCCTCCGAGGAAATGGAGTCCGACCGCGGTCTGGTCACCAAACATTTTGTGTGCGAAGGTGCTGTTCACGACTACGACGCGAGGCTTTCTGGGACCGTCATCCCAGTTGAGGTCACGACCTGCGAGCAACGAGGTGCCGGCGGCTCTCAAGTAGCCGGGAGATATCTGGTAGGCATGAGGTGTCATGATGCTGTTGGAAGGCCGGAGATCGGCTGTGCCGTCTTTGTAGACAGACCAGTTGTTGCCTCCGCCGCTGAGCGGCAGTGCATTTATGATTCCGACGCCGGTCACTCCTGGGATATGCGAAGCAGCTTCGATCATCCGCCGCTGAACGAGCAGAGCGGAATCAGCGGAGTATCCCGCCATGTGCATGTCTGTCTCAGCGATCATCACGCCTTCCGGCGCAAAGCCGAAGGGCGCGTGGAGCGAACGATTCATACCACGGACAGCGACCAGTGAGGCGGTGACGAGCAGTGCGCAGAGAGCGATCTGAATACCGAGGAGCAGGTCGCGGAGGGTAATGCGACGCAGAACCCTTGCGGAAGTCGAGTTACTCTTCAGGGCATCTGTAACATCGGTTCGCCAGACCTGACGCGCAGGGAGCAGGCCGGGAAGTATGCCCGCAGCCAGAGAAAGAAGCAAAGCGAGTAGATAAGTGTTTGCGTCAGCGACGACCGTTACGTGGATCGGGTACTCGGAGATCGGCTGCCAGTGAGTGAGAACACGAAGCATGACAATGGCGATAAGAGTTCCGAGCAGGCCGCCCATAATGGAGACGAGTACGGCTTCAGTGAGGAGCTGACGGAGGATGCGCCAGCGGGACGATCCGATGGAGAGACGAATGGCGAGTTCACGGCTCCGATCGGCGGCTCGTGCCGCGAAGACACCGGCGAGATTGACGCACGCTGCACTGAGCACCAGCAGAGCGAGGCCCATGAGAGCGGCAAGAAAGGTCTTTGCGGGACCGCCGAGGGTGTCGCCGAGGAGACCGGGTTTGACCAGACGGGCGTAGAGGGTGTCGTCGGTGGTGGGATTTTCCCGTCTCATCTGATGCGCGATTGAATTGAGGTTGTAATGGGCTTGGAGCGGAGTGACGCCGGGTCGAAGCATGCCGATGACGAAGATGCCGTGGCTGTAGCGCTGGGTGAGGAAGTTGTATCCCTCAACCTGCTCTTCGTTGATGATGGGCATCCAGAATTCTGGCCAGAAGAAGAGTTCCGTTCCGTGAAACTCTCTGGGGGCCACGCCGAGGATAGTGAATGGATGTTTGTTCAGGTCAACCGTGGTGCCAATGACTCGGGGATCGGCGTTGAAGCGGTTGCGCCAGAAAGCGTCGGTCAGAACGATGTAAGGGGCAGAATTTGGGCCGTGGTCGTCGCCGGCGTGGAAGAAACGGCCTATCTGCGGCTGGGTTCCGAGCATGTCGAAGTAGTTGGTTGAGACTTCATAGCCCCAAGTCTTCTGCGCATCGCCCGCGGAGCTAAGTCCGACGGCGCACATGCGAAAGGCCGCCATATCGGAGAACGTGGAGTTGCGTGACCGGTAGTCGATGAAATCGGGATAGGACTGATTGTCGTCGCCGGGATGCTCGTTCGCGAGCTGCACCAGCCGATCGGGTTTGGGAATGTTCAGCGGGTGGAGGATCATGGCGTTGAGTACGCCGAAGACGATGACGTTGGCGCCGATGCCGAGCGCGAGCGTGAGGATGGCAGTGAGGGCGAAGCCAGGGGAGCGGCGGATATGACGCGCCGCGTAACGGATGTCTCTGGTAAATCCGGCGAGGCTCAGGGTGGTGTCGGATGCGGTGACGCGTTCTTTGGTGATGGCGCGGTTTCCGAAGCGCAGTTGGGCTTCGCGTCGGGCTTGCTCAGGTGTCATGCCGGATGCAAGGTTGGATTCGATGCGCAGTTCGATGTGGGATTGAAGCTCGTCGT
>DATJEO010000186.1:0-5330 GCA_035496515.1 Occallatibacter sp. | reverse complement strand
CATGGGCATCATCGTTGCACTTCTCGTCGCAAGCGGCCATGCTTCGTGGACACGTGGTCAGACCACTTTCCTCGGCCATCACGAAATCGCCCTCTGGATCATCCTCAGTTGCCAGGCGGCCATGGGCCTTGGCACGCTCTCCGGAGGATGGCGAGTAGTTCGCACCATGGGCTCCCGCATCACGCCGCATCTCCACTACGCTGGCGGATTTTCAGCGGAATTCGCAGCCGCCGTCACTATCGGCCTCGCCACCGTGGCGAAGATTCCGATTTCAACGACACACGCCATCGGCGGAGCAGTTTCCGGCGTTGGCGCGACGCGCGGCGTTCACGCTGTCCGCTGGATATGGGCACGCCGTGTGATCATCGGCTGGATTCTCACCTTCCCCGGCGCTGCTCTCATCGGCGCCGTCGGATATGAAATCGTCCACCTCCTGGCGCGCTCATGAATCGCACTCTTGACCAAGCGAGCGTTGCCCCGTGCTGACTGAAACCCTGCGCGAAGTTCTCCGCCCCGAATGGAACAAATTCCATCCGCGAGCGGCGTTGCGTTGCATGCCAGCCATCGCTCTCGCCATCCTGGTCGGCTCGTTCACAGGACACACCGAATGGGGCATCATGGCCGCCAGCGGTGCCGTCAGCGTCGGCTTCGGCTCCTATCAGGAGCTCGGCGGCTCCCGCACTGCGCCAATGCTCTTTGCGACGCTTGGCATGTGCATCTCCAGTTGGATCGGTGCACTCGCAGGCCAATCGACTTCCGCCACCATCGCGGCAACCGCCCTGTGGGGCTTCCTCTACGTCGCCATCTCCGCTCTCGGCCCCGGCCAGCAGTGGATCGCGCTGCAATCCGTAATCTGGATGATCATCTCCACTGCGTACCCTGCGCCCGGCCTCCACGCTCTCACTCGCGGCGTATTCGTCCTGGTCGGCGGACTACTCCAACTCCTGTGCGTCGAGTTCTTCTGGTGGACTGAACGTCGCCGCACCCCGGTGATGGGCGGAGCCAGGCAAACCGGTGCATGCTCTGAGAACCACATCTCCGACGTCCTGAAGCCCCAATCGTGTCTCTTCCTTTATGCCCTGCGCGCTGCCCTTACGCTTGGCCTCGCCGCCGCATTCTATCGCGTGCTCAAAATCCCGAACGGCTATTGGATCCCCATGACCGCCGCCATCATCCTCCGCGCTGACATGCGCCAGACCATAACTCGCGGGTTCGCACGCATGACCGGCACGCTCCTTGGCACGGTCCTCGCCACCATTGCCGCCAGCCTGCTCCGTCCGAGCCCACCTGCTCTGTCGCTACTCGTGCTCATATTCGCCTGGTGCAGCTATGCCCTCCTGTGGGTCAACTACGCCATTTTTGTCATTCCTCTCACTGCCTATGTTGTCTGCCTTCTCGCCTTCGCAGGATTACCCGAGCCCTTCGTGATCCATCACCGGCTGATCAATACCCTCCTTGGCGGCCTCATCTCGCTGTTCCTGCATCTCATCTTCTTCGGCTGGGAACGAACCCGCCTTGCCCGCCAATAACCCACGGTAGATCCGCAGACCTCCTGATCTGCGCGGACGGAAACACTACCCCACCACAGATTTTTGTTGAGCCGAGCGCCGAGCGGCCATAAGCTGGAGCCGCTTGCATTCAAGGGAGGTTTCCGTCATGAAAGCACTCCTGCTCGTCACCGCATTTTTGTCTCTATTATCACTTCCTAAACTCTCCGCCCAGGACCCGCTCGACGGCCTATGGCAGGGCTACGACGGAGAATGGCGTCACGTTTCGAACCAGCTCGTCGCCCTCGCTGAAGCCACGCCTGCCGACAAGTTCGCGTGGCGACCCGCACCGGGTGTCCGCTCCACCAGCGAGGTCTACATGCACATCGTCATGGCCAATTTCTACCTGCTCAGCGTCACTGGCCCAAAAATGCCGCCGGATCTCAAGATGAATGCCGAGAAGACCATCACGTCCAAGCCCGAAGTCATCGCCTGGCTCAAGCGCTCCCTTGAAGCCGTCAAGCAGGCGCACCTCACGGCCGACCCCAAAGACATGTCCCGAAAAGTTAAGGTCTCCGGGCGCGATGCAACCGTCGAAGGCATGTATCTCCGTATCATCGTGCACGACAATGAACACATGGGCCAGCTCATCGCTTACGCCCGCATGAACGGAATCGTTCCGCCCTGGTCCAAATGAGATCTTCAAATCAGGTGACAACCAGATGACGCTTCGTCTTCTCTTGAGCTCCGGATCTTTCGCTCTGCTCCTCATCGCTTCTAATCTCGCAATATCGCAGACTCCGTCCACACCTGTAGCCACCCAGCAGCCTCGACCAACACCGCCCACCCGCGATCCCCATACTCCCGGCTACGTGAAGGCGAAAGAACTCCCCGATGGCTCCATCCCTTCCCCAAAGGCCGACGGCAACTTCATCATCGGCCCCACACACCCGGCAGCGCCGGAGATGACTGCACCCGACCTCACCCACGGCGAGGTCATCGAGTTCACCATGAACTCCGCCGATAGCAAATACTACCCCGGCATCGCGCGAGACAAAGGCACTTTCGGCACACCCGACCCCAGCGATCCAGCAAAGCTTGTCATCACCACCAGCCGCCCCGCGCCGTACACACGGAAGGTCGCGGTGTACGTGCCTAAGGAATACGTCTCCGGCACCGAGGCCCCCTTCATCGTCGGTGCCGACGGACCCGACCACATGCTTTTCACCGCGCTCGACAGCCTGGTCCCCGCGCACAAACTCCCAGTCATGATCGCCATCTCCATCGCCAATGGCACAGGCGACGCACAGGGCAGCGAACGCGGCCTCGAATACGACACCATGTCTGGAAAATATGCCGAGTGGGTCGAGAACGAGGTCCTTCCCCTTGTCGAATCCAAGGCTCACGTCAAACTCACGCACGATCCCGACGGCCGGGCCGCCACCGGCGGCAGTTCCGGCGCGGCCTGTGCTCTCATCATGGCCTGGTATCACCCGGAGCTTTACCATCGCATCCTCGCCTACTCCGGAACTTGGATCAACCAACAATGGCCGTATGACCCCAAGACGCCGCACGGCGCGTGGGAGTTCCACGAACATCTAATCCCACAATCTCCTCGCAAACCAATCCGAATCTGGATGGAAGTTGGCGACAAGGATCTCTACAACCCGAACATCATGCGTGACAACATGCACGACTGGGTCGAAGCCAACGAACGCATGGCCCGCGTCCTCGCCGCTAAGAAGTACCACTACCAGTTCGTCTTCGCAAAGAACGCGTTCCACGTCGACCGCCCCGTCAAGCTGCAAACCCTACCCGAGGCGCTCGAATACGTCTGGCAAGGATACAGGCCAACGCGAGCGAAATAAATCCACCTCCGCCCAAGTTCTGTATCAGGGCATGGGTTTACTCATGACGAAATCAAGTGAATGAGGACTGGCTTCGGCCCCAGAGATCGGGTGCACCGGGTCCCTCGCATTTGGGGACCGAAGACAGAACAACCTCGAGAACGATCCCTCAGGTCGCTGATCCCGAAGAGCTACTTCCGATCCAGCCTGAACGCCGCCGCCTGAAAATCTCCTCTGAAGTCTTCCCCCATCACCAGCCCATGATTCATCCACCACGCGCCGCTTGCCGTCGTCGGACTTCCCTTCAATACCGCGCCCTCAATCGGCGTCAAGGTGTAATCAGCCTTCGGGTCGAGCCCCTTAAGCGTCAGGATCGGGAACCCTCTTCCCTCCTGCGTCGAATGAATAAACAGGAACACCACCGATTGGCTCTTATCCTTGTTCACCGTCTGCGTCGCCGAAAATTCGCTCCCATTCCGCGGCGAAATCAGCCGGTACAAATCGCCCTGCACAATCGTCTTCTGCACCTGGTGGTAGGCCGCGATCAGCCGTTTTGCCGTCGCCATCTCCTGGTCAGTAAACTTCGTGATGTTCGCGCCGATCCCCAGCGATCCCTGCATCGAGCTCAGCATTCGATATACCAGCGACGTCGACCGCTTATTCCCCCAGTGCGGGGAGTCCGTCACCCACGCCATCATGATCTGAGGCGTGTATGCATACGTGAACCCATCCTGCTGCGTCAGCCTGTCAAACGGGTCGGTATTATCCGACGGCCACACTTCATCCGCGTATTGCAAAATCCCAAGGTCAACGCGACCGCCGCCCCCCGAGCACGACTCGATCTCCACCTTCGGATGGCGTTTCTTCAACTCGCCAAGCACCCAGTACAGATTCTGAATAAATGCAACATATACCTTCTTCTGCTCCGCCGGCGGAAGCTGGTCCCAACCCGGCTCGCTCCAATTGCGGTTATAGTCCCACTTCAGAAACGCAATATCGTTCTCGTTCAGCAGCTTGTCGAGAAAACCGAGCACATAATCGCGAACATCCTGCCGCGCAAGATTCAGCACCAGCTGATTGCGCGCCTCTGACCGCGGCCTTCCCGGAAAATTCAACACCCAGTCCGGATGCGCGCGGTACAAGTCTGAATCCGGATTCACCATCTCCGGCTCAACCCACAGACCGAAATCCATCTTCAAGGCGTGCACTCTATCGATCAGCGGCTTCAGCCCGTGCGGAAACTTCTGCGGGTTCACATACCAGTCGCCCAATCCCGCGTGATCCGTCTTCCGCTGTCCGAACCACCCATCGTCCATCACGAACCGGTCCACACCCAGAGCAGCGGCCTTTTCCGCCAGCGCGATCTGCCCCTCCTCGCTCACGTTCATCTCGGTTGCTTCCCAGGAGTTGTAGATCACCGGCCTTGGCTTCGGAGCGGCATCCTCTCCATCACCCACTCGCCTCGGCAGCACATGCGCAATCTCGTAGTGATGCAGCAGCCGCGACGCTCCGCCCAGCCCGTGCGCACTGTATCCGGCATAGAACACCGGCGTCTCCAGTTTCTCCCCGGGCTTGAGCACATACCCAAAATCAAACGGATTGAATCCGCCCGTCACGCGTACCGCATCCAGCTGGTCCTGCTCCACCGTAATTCGCCATGACCCGCTCCATGCCAGCGCTCCAAACCACACTTCGCCGGCGTTCTCGTCTGGCATATCTCCCGCCTGAATCGCGAACCACGGATTTGCCTGGTGGCCCGTTGTTCCGCGTCGGCTCTCGATGACCCGCTCTCCCGGCTTCAACGTCTCCTGTGTCAGAGTCCACTCGCCACCCCAGCGCCCCGTGAGGTAGTCCAGCGTGTAATGTCCCGCGGGCACCGACCATGCCGCAGCAGCAGCCTGCTCTATCGTGATCGGCTGCTCTTCCTTGTTCTCGATCGTCGCCGACCGCGAAATGATTCCGGACCCCGGATCGATCGCATAGTGCAGCGTCACAA
>DATJEO010000185.1:0-21748 GCA_035496515.1 Occallatibacter sp. | reverse complement strand
AGTTTCCGCGCAACGTGAATGGCACTCCTTCAAGCCCGAATTTCAATGTCAACGCGCCCGACACCTTATGGTTCCAGGCGCGGCTCGGGGTCAAGGACAACAAGTTGATCGCTACCCGAGTCCCTGAATCGGAGAGTTCGGTCTCCACTCAGAGCGTCTCCGCCTCTCCAGGCTCTGCGTGCGATCAGATGCGCCTCTCCGTTCCCGTCGATTTTTACATCTCAGAGCACGCAAATGATCCCACCTTCCTCAAGCAAGGGCAGCAACTCTGGATCGAAGTCACGGTCCCACCCAAAGGTCCGCCACGCCCGCTGCAGCTGGCGTTGAAAGACAACGGGGCCTGGAAGCCGCTGGCGTTTCAGTAAGGTCGGAGGCACTGTCTGCGATCGTTTTGGCCAGACGTAAAAAGGACCCTCCTCGTTTCTGTCCTCACCTTTGCAGCCGGGTTCGGCGGCATTGTGTTCTATCTCCTTTCCGACAGGGGTACTCCACTTAGTTCCGCAGAACGTCTATGTGCATTCCTGTTGGCGTGGCCGCTTATTTTTGTTGAGCGTCTGGGTGGTGTGAAGGATTTCATGGGCCGCCCTACATTGGAGCAGCACGGGGTGGTTTGGTCAGCCTGGATCGCTCTCTGGATTTATTACTACGTGGTGCTCATGTATTGGCAAAGAAGGCGCCGCAGGCAGTAAGAGCGAAACACCTCCAACCCCGCTAAGGCCGGTTCAATTCCACTAGTCCCCCAGGCAGCGACATCTCCACCCGCTTCGCCACTAAGTCCACACGCCGCAGATAATCCTTTGCGAATGGAATCAGAACTTCGTCGCTCATTGGCTTGGCCGGCTTTACCACCAGCATCGCCACCGGGCCGGCGCTCCGATCCACATCCTCGATCTCGCCAACGGCGACTGGCTCAGTTCCGGCAACATCCACAAGCGTGCATCCAATCAGGTCGCTGATGTAAACATCGCCTTCATCCAGCTGTGCGCGTTCGGCACGCGGAATGGCAATAACGCACCCCGCGAGCGCCTCTGCAGCCGAGATCGAATTCACTCCGGCGAAATGCAGGACGACCCCGCCTTTGTGCATCCAGTGATGGAGGAGTGTGATTTCGCGCGCCTCGGCCGACACGTCAGAGCCCGCCGCTGAACTGCGATCCAGCAGCCAAAGCTTTCGTCTGTCTGCAAATTTTTCAGGGAAATCGGTGAGGACCTCAGCGAAGACTTCGCCTTTGCGGCCTTGTGTGCGTTTGACGCGCGCAAGCCACACCCATCCCTCTTGCGCCATCAGAAGCGCTCAACGAGATGCCAGACCCTGAGGGGTTGGACCATCCTACTCTTCGTCGTCCTCTTCCAGGATGTCGAGCGTGTAGCGGTGATGCAGCTTCATGCTCACAGCACCCAGAATTGTTCGTACTGAGCGGGCCGTGCGCCCCTGCTTCCCGATTACTTTTCCAACATCCCCGGGTGCCACCCTCAGCCGCAGAACGGTGTTTTCGTCCCGCTGGACTGACTCAACTTCAACAGCTCCGGGTTCGTCTACCAAAGCCCGCGCGATTTCGCGGACCAGATCATCTACTGCAACCATGTCAACTTGGGTCATGAACTTGCCTCTGACCTAACTATCCAAGGAGAAGCGACTTGGATCGGTGCGCCGATAGTATCAGCACACCCCACCTAAAGTCAGCAGTTTGTGTGCGCGAAGCTGAAAAATCTCGCGCACACCATGAATCCGATGAAAGGGAGTTTTCTCAGGCCACAGCGGGTTCGGCGGCGGCCTTGGCTGGGTTCTTTTCAACCAGCTTGGCCACGATGGGAGAAAACTGCGCGCCGACGCTCCGCCAGTAGGCGATACGCTCGTGCTTCAGGTCGACTGAAGCCGGGCTGGTGCGGGGATTGTACGTGCCGACAACCTCGATCGACCGGCCGTTGCGGGCACGGTCCTTCTCAATCACCACGACACGATAATAGGGCTGCTTGGGGGCGCCAACACGCGCCAAACGAATCATCACCACGGCGTTACAGGTCCTTTCAAATTCCGGTGCTCTGTTGAGGTCTTTCGGGAGTCTCTGGGCCCGCGCAGCGGCGTTCGGCCGTTTTCCCCCCGGACTCCACTGTGGGTGCACCGGGGACCCCGTGGACAGTGTTCCCCCGGGGCACAAGACACAACACCTAAGTATCGCTGAAAGAGACCCTTTCAGGCAAGCCGACCGGGATTCCCGAAAAGGTCCCCAAGGTGCAAGAAAATGCTCAAAATCCCTGTTCTCAACTCGCTCGCTCCTTCATACTTATCCCAACCTTTCAACAACACTCCATCCCAGGAGCCGCTGCGGCATGTGGCCATTCTCCACGAAAGAGCCCCTCAGTTCTGACAAGCTACCGGTCCCGGATGCGTGGATTCAGCGCCAGGGGCATGATCCCCTCGGCAGAACCATGTACGTCCGCGCCAACAGCGCCTACAGCAAGTTCAAGGGGGTTACTGGATATACCCAGTACGTTTCGCTGGCGGTGCCGATGATCGACACCACCCGCGCCGGCTTTCCAAACCCGGGCGAAGTGGAAGAACTCAACCGCATCGAAAACGACATCTGCGAGATCCTGGAACAGAATCGGGAGTGCATCTTCGTCGCCACCACCACCATACCGGGCATCCGCGAGTTCATCCTCTACACCTGGAATCCCGACTCCGTGCAGCGCAAGTTCGACAACGAGGTGCTGGCCCGGGTCTTCACCCACCGCATCCACCTCAAAATGCAGCCCGACAAAGATTGGAGCCTCTACCACAAACTCCTGTAGCCAGGGCACCCGGAACTATGACGAATCAGGATCAGTGGCTTCTGGCCAGGGGAGAACGCGACGGTTTTCCCATGATCGTCCGCATGGCCGCCGATTATCGCGGCATGGGTGCGCTGCCGGGCTACGATCACCACATCATCATCGGTGCGAAACTTCGCGCACCAACTTCAACCGGATTTCCCTCAAAGGAAGAGGGTGACGACCTTCAGCGTTTTGAAGAGACCCTCTGCGCGGCAATCGAGGTCGATCATGAGTCGTTATGCGTTCTCGTCATAACGAATAAGGGGATTCGGGACTTTATCTTCTATACCCGCAATCCCAAGGGAGCCAAAGAGAAGCTCGATGCAACTCTTGCTGCATTGACGGGCTTTGAATTCAGCATCGCGATCGAACCCGATACAGGATGGGAAATTTACCAGGCATTCAATGCCATACTTTCCCCGGCTTCCAAGCCGAACTGACCATTCCCGAAGTTAAATCGGCGTTCAACAAGGCTTCGCGACGGCCCTCTTCGGACCGCCGCGATCCGAGCTGTTACTCCTTCAGCTCCGAGGCGACTGAAAGATTATTCGTCACGCTGAAGATGCCCGGCACTACGTTCGCCCGCGTAAATGCCAGTTGGCGGTCCATATCGTTCAGCACCACGCCGGCCAGCTCCACGTGGCCGTTCTTCACGATGATGCGGATAGGCGCCTGCGGGTCGATCGCATACTTTTTCAAGTTCGTATCGCCGTAGATCGCTTGCGCAAGTCGAACACGCAGACGGTCATCGTTGATTGAAACCGGCGCTACCTCGATCTCGTCGACAACCTCCTTCACGCCCGCTGTCGTGGAAACTATCGCCAGCGCCGAATCACGATCCGCATAGTCCCGCACATTTCCTGCAATGGTCACGACGCCGTTGTTCACGTCGACACCGAGGTTATTGAAAGCGATGCCAAAGCCGACACGGTCATAACGCAGCTTGGTCGACAGGTTCTCGCGCACTTCGTTGTCCGCGATGGAAGGCCCCGCAACCTCGATGTGGTTGCGCACGCCATCTACGCTCTTCACCTTGCGAACGCGCTTCTCGGCATTCACCTTGTCCACATAGAGCGGGACCTCTCCGCTGATCGTGACAATGCCATCGTTCACCTCTGCCTTCACGGCGCGGAACAGTTCCTTCTTCTCTAATTGAGACATGACCGCTGTCTGAATTTCTTTGTCCTGTTCGGCCTGGCGCGAATTCATTTGCGCAGTGGCCAGAGCGGGAAAACCCGCTCCGGCCACCATCAACACGAGAGAAAATATCTTGCTTTTCATTTTTTTCCTTTCTTTATCAGTCCTTGCCTCTGCCGCATCTGGCTTCGGCATCGGCCTTGCCGTACATCGTCAAATATCCGTGGCTTTCGCCCGCGACATCAGGCACGGGGTTTTTAATCGTGCGAAGTGATCGCTAATCCAGCCTGATGCCCCTTCAACTGAGCGCTGCCGTAGTCCGCTGTTGCGTCAGCTACCTGTGCCAGCAACGAGGCTCGTTCATAGATGTTGGCCACGTGCTGTTTGTAGTCCGTATCAACCACCGCAGGCTGTCCGGAGCCATCTGGATTTCGATTGCGAATGGCAGCATCCGCATTCGCAGCCAGGTTCAAAGCGGAGGCGTGCATCTCGGTGAGAGCCGTCTGGTGCCACTCCGGCAACTCCGGCTTCAACTCGACGAGCCGGCTGAATGCAGGCTGCAGTTGCTCATTCACATGGGCCGCAATCTGTCGCAACCCGTTCTGGTGAGTCAAATTTGAGATCCTGCCGTTGCGGCTCAACGTGTGCAGAAGATCGGCTTCCTTCTGGATCGCCAAACTTGTGCGCTCGATATGTTTCGTCAACTTCACGGCTTCCTTGCGGGTTTTGGTTTTGTCGACCAGTCCACTCGCCATGAGGCTGCCGGGCAGCAGCAGTGCGAGACCGAGAGCGAGAACGTTGGATAACTTGAGCGTGCGCATCGATTCTTTCTACCTCCTGCCCTTGTTGAGGGCATGCCTATCCTTAGGCATGGGAGGGGCCAAATAAGGATGGTGGAAACAAAAGAGATCCGTGCGGGTGGCATTCGGGGCGTCCGATGTGCGAGACGTCCTGTCAGACTTTTTTGACGGTGTATGTATCCGTGCTTGACACGAGAGCGGGGAAATGGGTAGACACAGCAGCCCCCTTCAGGGAAGCAGCCGGTCAAGTCACATGTTGTTGAGCGATGCACTTGCGCTGGCCACGGGCCAAGGCGCTCTTTGCAGCCGCGCAGCTCAGAGGTGGGCCTTTGAGCCCGGAATGGAGCCTGCCGAGTCTTAGTTAAGGTTCGTCGTGTACGGAAATCCGGCGTTCAAGTTCGTAGCTTTACGCTCATCAAATGACCGCAGAGCCTCCCGTTCATCTTCGTAAAGTGCGTCTTCGAATCCCTTCCACTCGATCTGCTGAGCAGCAGCCGACCATGCGGCATGAATTTCGCGAACCAGATAACGGTGCTCTTCGGTGCCTCCAAGATCCACGAGCCGAAGCTCGACCAGTTCATGATCCCGGAGAGGGGAATGGGGCGAATTGGTGTTCCAGAGGATCTCTGTCATGCTCCCATCCTCCTCCAATCCACCAGATAAGGATGTGAGCTAGCTCACTCAATCCCATAAGAACTTCGCGGCGGCCCGTCCTGCATGAAGTAAGTAGCTGAGAGCTGAAAGCTTGAGACCGGAGGTTATCAGTTTTCTTGGGGAAACAAGAACCTCAACATTGGTCTTACCCGCGTCGCCCAGCTCGCCTCATCATGTGTGCCGCCGTGCACCTTTTCGAAGTGCATGGTCTCGCCCGGCTTCCATCCGTTTGCCTTCAGCCTGCGTGCCAGGTGCTCCACATCCCGAACAGCCTTCTGGCCTTCGTTGTCACCCACATCCAGCCACACCCTCGGCCGCTCCCACATCTGCGGAGCATGCTCATTCAGATATCCGAGGATGCTTTTGTGATTCCACCAGACGCTCGGCGACAGCACAGCCAGCTTGCCAAATACAGCCGGATATCGCAGCCCAAGATACAGGCTCACCAGCCCACCGAGCGACGATCCTCCTAGACCCGTGTTCTGCCGATCCTGCCGAACCCTGTACTGGTTCGCGATCCAGGGCAGCAGCTCTCGCGTGACGAGCTGACCGTAGGCGTCGGCTTGTCCGCCACCCATTTGCCAGTTGTATTCATGCGTGTATTCGGAGAGACGCCGGTCGCCGGTGTTGTAGATTCCGACGATAACGAGTGGCTCCACCTCTCCAGCCTCGATCGCCGCATCCGCATGTTCCCGCACCTGCCACGTGCGGTCTTTCACAAACGAAGTCCGCCCATCAAAAAGGTTCTGCCCGTCATGTAAATAAAGGACCGGGTATTTCCGCTCCGGCTCTTCGTCATAACCCGGCGGCACATAAACAATCACATCGCGATCGTCCGGCAGGTAGCTGCTTTGAAATGCTTTATGCAGCCGCAGCCGCGGATGGAGCAGAGCATCATCCTCCTGAGAGAGGACGGTGGATTCCGTGCTCTGGTTCTCGTTGGATTCCAGATTCAATCGGCTGAGTTCCTTGTCCCTCGGTCCCTTGGTCCCCTGTTACATTATCAGCTGACCACCTCTTCTCACATTGCCTCTGCAGGAGCTGCCCCCGCCTCATGAACCGCGAGTACCACAAGTGGTATTCCTCCCGGCTCGGCCGTGAGATGGAACTCCTCATCTTTGGCCACACCGGCCTTCCTGTTCTCGTATTTCCTACATCCGGCGGGCGCTTCTTTGAGTTCGAAGATCGCAACATGATTGGTGCAGTTGGCGATCGGGTTGAGCGCGGCGATCTCCAATTCTTTTGCGTCGACTCCATCGACATGGAGAGCTGGTACAACCGCAGCGTTCCTCCGCGCTGGCGCATCGCACGTCACGTACAGTACGAGGACTACCTCATTCACGAAGTCGTTCCGCTCATCCGCAAGAAGAACTGGGACTCACATCTCGTCTCGCTCGGCTGCAGCTTCGGCGGATATCACGCGACGAACATCGCCCTTCGCCATCCCAACATCTTTACCGGCCTGCTCACCATGTCCGGCGCATTTGACCTCGCCAACTTCCTTGGTGGCTATTACGACCAGGATTGTTACTTCAACCTGCCCACTCACTATCTGCCCAATCTTGCTGATTCCTGGTACTTTGATCACTATCGTCGCAATACCTACATCCTCGCCACCGGGTGGGATGATCAGTGCCTTGGCCAGAATCAGAATCTCGACCGGATCATGAGTTCCAAAGGCATCCCTCACAAGCTCTACACCTGGGACACCTGGAACTCCCATGACTGGCCCACGTGGCAAAAGATGATGCAGGAATATCTTTGAAGCCAGTAGTCTGTAGCCGGTAGCTCGGGGGAACTGATCAGGCGCTGTACCCAATCATTAACTTGCTCCGGAACTCCGCTCAAAGTAGAAAGGAACTGACAGCTACAAGCTACTGGCTACGAGCTGTTCTGCCCATGAGCGAACTGAACCCATACGAAAAATTTCTCGATGGCCGCCCCCTTGAGACCATCCTCTCTGCTACATCGCACGAGATTGCCAACAAGCTGCAGATGATCGGCCCGGAACGTACCACTCAACCTCCCGCTCCCGGCAAATGGTCACCCGCCGAAATCGTCTGTCATCTGGCCGACTGTGAGATCGCCTTCGCCTTCCGCCTGCGCCAGACTCTCGCCGAGGACCACCACGTTCTCCAGCCTTTCGACCAGGAGAAATGGGCCGCGCACTATAAAGGCTTCTCCGCCAAGGATGCCCTTGCCGCCTTCACCGCGCTGCGCAATTGGAACCTGCTTCTGATCAAAACCGCTCTTGCGACGTCAGCGTCGAAGCCAGTCACCCACCCCGAGCGCGGCGCCATGACCTTCCAGACCATCGTCGAAACCATGGCCGGTCACGACCTAAACCATCTCGCTCAACTCAAGCGCATTGCAACGAGCTGACAAGGTCACCGCTTCCGCGCGATATCGCAAAGCATATCCGAGTGAATATTCAGGCCGATGTTCGTCATGTTGTAGAAGTGCTCGCTGGCAACGAGCCACACAATCTCGCAGATCGCTCGCTCTGAGTAGTACTTCTTCATACGTTCGAACGTCTCTGGCTGCACCGTCTTATCCCGGGTAAGTTCAGAAACATAGTCAAGTGCCGCCTTCTCCGCTTCACTGAACAAAGAACTCGTTTGGTAGTCCGGCAGCGCATCAAATTTTGCCTCATCCATCTGCGCCTTCACCACAAACATCCGGCCGATGTCCATGCAGAATTCGCAGATGTTGATGTGCGCCACTTGTTCGCGGACCAGCATCGCCGTCTCCGGCGGCAGTTCCAGCTTTCTGTCGAGCTTCGCGATCTTCCCGACGAACATCCCAAAAGCCGCAGGCATTCGCGCATACACCACTTTTACAGGCGTTGGCACCTTTCCGAACTGCCGCTTGGCAATTGCGTAAGCCATGCGCATCACCGCTCCGGCAGGATTCTCAATGGGAGCAAGAAACGTGGTATCCATCGTCTATCCTTTTCAGCAGGTTTTTTCGTACAACCATCAATAAATTGACGCGCTTCCCACCCGCGGGATTCTCAATTTCCATTGCTTTGCGATTCACGTGCAAGAACCCGCTGGTTCTCCGTTCTGTAGATAGTTGGGACTCCGGCTGGGAACCTTTTCATCTCTGCCGGGGTCCAACGAAGTAGCGCTTCGAAGTTCTTGAGTCTTCATCTGTGCCCGCACTACACGGTCTGATTCTCGATCAGACCCGAGGAGGATCGATGCGTCTCTGGGTCACCGCAACACTTTGTCTCGCTCTGAGTACCGTCTGCACCGCGCAATCCAGCCCAACGAAACCAGAAAGGCAGCAGGGGCCGAAAGCCCGGTTGGCTCCAGCGCAGGTGGCGCAGATGCCATTGCCCGTTCGCAAGGTCGTACTCTACAAAAACGGCGTCGGCTACTTCGAACACGCTGGCAACGTCAGCGGCAATCAACGTGTGACCATCGACTTCACCTCGCCGCAGCTCAACGACGTTCTCCAATCGCTTACCGTCCTCGACGAAGGCGGCGGCCGCATAGCTGGCGTCAACTACAACTCGACGACCCCGCTCGCCGAGCAACTGAAGACACTCTCGCTCGGCATGACAGAAGATCCCACCTCAACCGAACTCTTCAGCGCACTTCGAGGCCAGAGAGTGGAGGTCACCGGCGCGCCTGGTGGACCGATCTCTGGTCGCCTTATGTCGATCGAGGCTCGCGAAGAGAAAGTTGGCTCCGGCGATAGCACCTCTTCCGTGCAGAAGTTCTATCTCACCGTCATCGCCGGCTCTGGAGCCGTCCGTGTCGTCGAGCTCTCACCTACCCTGAGTGTCCGTCCCGTCGATTCAAACCTTCAGGGCCAGCTCGATCGCTATCTCGAACTCCTTTCCACCACGCACGCAACCGGTCTGCGCCATCTCACGCTCGACGCGCTCGGCTCCGGCTCGCGCCAGCTCCGCGTCAGCTACATCAGCGAAGTCCCCGTCTGGAAGGCCACCTATCGCATGGTCTTTCCGCGCACATCCACCGGTAATGCCACTGTGCAGGGCTGGGCCGTCGTCGACAATACTGTCGGCGCTGACTGGGACAACGTGCAGCTCTCGCTCGTTGCCGGAACACCGCAGAGCTTCATTCAACCGCTTTCGCAACCGCTCTACACGCGCCGCCCCGAGATTGCCATCGCCACAGCCGCCCAGACCAGTCCCCAAACCCACGAGGCCGCGGAAACCGTCGAAGTTCAATCGGCGATGATCAACGAGCCAATTGCCTCACCGCCACCGGTTCCACACGCAATGGCAAGACTGGCTGCTCCTTCGAAAATGAAAAGTTTCGGTGTCGCAGGCGCCGAGGGGCTCGGAGGATCCTCAGGCGGCGTGATGGGCTCAGTGTTCGGTTCCGGTACCGGCGGTGGCTACGGCGGCGGCGTTTACCGCGCCTCAGACGCGCTGCAGCAAGGCGATGTCTCCACTTCTGCCTTCGATGACTTTTTCGAGTACTCCCTTTCTCAACCCGTCACCATCCACAAAAACGAATCCGCCATGGTCCCCATCCTCCAGCAGGATCTTCCTGCCGAGCACGTCACGCTTTGGAGCCGCAACAACCCGCGTCCGCTGCGCGCCGTCTGGCTCGAAAACAAATCGAAGCTGACCCTCGACTCCGGCAGCTTCTCCATATTCGAGAGCGGGGAATTCGCCGGCGAAGGCCTTCTCGATCCCATCCATCCCGGCGAGCGCCGTCTGCTGAGCTACGCCGCCGACCAGGCCATGCGCGTCAAGATCACCGACCAGAAATCCCGGCGCACGCTTCACCACCTTCAAATTCGCAAAGGCCTCGTCATCGAGAACTATATGGATGTGGCCTCCATGACTTACTCCGCGAACAATACCGGGGATGAAGACCGAACCGTCCTCATCGAACATCCGCGTCATACTAATGGCTGGTCGCTCGGCGAAGGGATCAAGGCAGATGACACTACTCCGGACCTCTATCGGTTCCGCATCGCTGTCAGGCCGCACGCCACCGAGAAGCTTGAAGTGAGCGAGCGCGGCCCCGAATACACCAGTGTCACCATCGACCCCAGTCAGAACACCAATGCCTATCTGCTCGAGCTGGTTAAACGCGTACCCGACGCAGAGGCTCAGCTCAAGCCCGTTCTCGACGCGCAGAGCAAACTCGCTGACCTTGATCAGGCCATTGCCGAATCAAAGCAGCAGGAACAGACCGCCGCAGCCGACGAAGCTCGTTGCCGCGAAAACCTCACCGCCCTCAAAGGCAATGAGGCCGCGCGCCGCTTTGTCGACGAACTGAACCATGCCGAAGACCTGCTTCAGTCCACGCGCAAACACACCGCCGACCTCGAGCAGCAGAAGATCGCCGCAGTCGAAAACCTTCGCAAGGAGATCAACGCCCTCAACTACGACTGGGACGCGAAAATCAAGCCGTAGCCAGAATCTGGGTGGGAGCTAAGAGCTAAGAGCTATTTCTGCTTTTCCTTTGGCGCCGCCTTCTGCTCCGGCTCCGGATGATGGCGTTTCCTGTGGTGTGCGAGAGCCTTTGCAATCTCTTCCTGCGTCAGCTTGCTGTGGTCCTCATTGTGCAGAACGTCGTTTGCGATCTTCGCATCCGAAATGTTCGGTTCCATTCAGTACCTCCTCGCGTTGGGCGGAAGGTCCGTCTCAATCTGCTTTTCGGCTCGAGGCGAAATCCCGCCGATCCTGCTTGCAGCTGGCCCCGTTCAATCCAAACGTTCTTCTGATCTTCCAGACTCGCCATGGGCACAACAGACTGCCCCGGCGACTTCACCTGTAGCATAGTCCTGGCTCAATCAATCCGCCAGAGCCTCTTGTGCGCTCTTAGTGTCTCAACCGTGAGACCTGGAACTCGAGCTAATAGCTGCAGGCTGAAGGCTGCTTCCCCTTCCACATCGCAAACTCAATCACCCGCGCCGTTCTCTCCTCGTCACTTGCCGAAGAGATCATCAAGTCATAGAGATGCGGATTCTTCCAGTCCTTCCCAAAGCGCTGTTTCAGATACAGCGCACGTTCGCCGTCCACATCCTGGATACGCTGCTCGATGTTCGCCCCTGGTTCCAGCCGTGTACGCAGCCTGTGAATTCGAACACGCAGCGGCGCGTACACAAACGCATGGAAGACATCTGCCTTCGCTTGCAGAATGCATTGCGCCCCACGGCCTACAATCACGCACCTGCCGGCCTCGTTGGCATGCTCAATGATCTTTCGGGTAAGATCCGCCATGACATCCGGATCGAAGCACTTTTCCTCGGCCAGAGCCACTCCGGCAGCCATTGCTGCTCCCCGCATTGCCTGCCGATTGAGCTTGGTCAGCCAGCCCTCCACGTGTTCGTCGAACCGGCTCACGACGCCTGCATCCACCTTCGCTTCGCAGGCAATCTGCTCGATCAGCGCGCTATCCAGCAGCTTCCATCCCAGCCGCGATGCAATCGACTGCGCAATCCGTCCGCCGCCGCTCCCGAACTCCCGCGAAATCGTCAATACCCGATATTCCATGGAAGCCCTCCTCATTCCGCCGAACACCCATAACCTACGCCCGGCACTCACAGCAGGCAGTGACCCGCCTCACTGACTCGCAGGCGGAGTGCGAGTGTGCTGCCGTAAACTGGTCGAAAGTGTTGGCTCTTCGGAGGGCTGTATGAAGAAAATCGGCGTTCTGTTCGGCATGGAAAACAGCTTTCCCGGCGCGCTTGTGGAGCACATCAATGCGCGCAACGTCGAGGGCATTCAAGCCGAGTTTGTCGAGACCTCCGCCGTCCATCTGGATAAGCCCTCACCCTACGCAGTCATTGTCGACCGCATCTCTCACGACATTCCCTTCTACCGCGCTTACCTCAAGCACGCCGCGCTCAACGGCACAGTCATCATCAACAATCCATTCTGGTGGTCTGCCGATGACAAGTTCTTCAACTATTCACTCGCGGCGAAACTAGGCGTTGCCGTTCCTCCCACTGTCATCCTTCCGCATAAGAAGCATCCTGAGGGCACCACCGATCGCTCCATGCGCAATCTCGAGTATCCGCTCAACTGGGATTCCGTCTTCTCCTATGTTGGTGAGCATGGATTCATGAAGCCGGTCGACGGCGGTGGCTGGCGCGATGTCTACCACATCCACAATCGGGAGGAATTCTTCCACGCGTTCGATCAATCGCGCGACCTCTGCATGCTCTATCAGAAGGCCGTCAACTTCAACGAGTATTTCCGTTGTTACGTTGTCGGACAGAGCAAAGTGCACATCATGCCTTACGACCCGCGCAAGCCGCACCATGAGCGCTATATCCAGAACCCGCCTTCGTACGATCCGAAACTCCTCGCTCGCGTCGAGAAAGACGCGCTCACACTCTGCCGCGCGCTGGGCTATGACCTCAACACAGTTGAGTTTGCAGTAGAGGACGGCATCCCGTACGCCATCGACTTCATGAACCCGGCCCCCGATGCCGACCTGCACTCCGTAGGCCAGGCGAACTTCGATTGGATCATCCGCGAGGTAGCAGATTTAGCGATTTCAAAGGCGGAAAAGGCGCCGGAAGCGCTTGGCGAACTCCGGTGGGCCACGTTCCTCGCTGGCACACCTGCAGCTGGCACGGCCAGGAAAACCGCCCGCAAACCCGCCGCAAAACGACCTGGCCGAAACAAGACACCGAAACAAGCCACAGCTCAGCCTTCGCAGCATGTTGTTGATTAGGTTTGGCGTTCCGGCACTTCATGCCTTTTCCTGAGAATGGTCACTTGGGCACAGGTTCCTGAAGTGCTCACTCGCGGATTACCTAATCGCCGTGCTCTGCCTCGCAAGTGCCATGCAGGGCATTCCAACCATGTGGTAAGCTCCGCTCACTGGGCCGGATTCCAGCTGTTCGACTTCCCCATTCATTCCTAATCTCGGCTTTTTCCCCGCTTGGAGCGGATCCGGCAGCAGCAGTCGACGCGGCACTTTCGACATATCCCCGCTTAGGGTCCGGCGACATAAGGAGGTCAAATGGGCAGTCCAGCGCTCGCGCGAAGCGGAAAGCCGCTTTCGATATATCTCGGAGATCTCACATACACCACGCTGTCTCTCGCCACAGACGCGTTTCCGCTTAACGTCGGTTTCATCGCCGCCTACGCGAAGAAGATCTATGGCAATGACATCGATATTCAGCTGTTCAAGTACATTCCGGACCTTGAGCGGGCGCTCGCTGATAACCCTCCTGACATTCTCGGTCTCAGCAACTATCCGTGGAATTTCAACCTCGGTCTCGAATTCTTCCGCATGGCACGCGAGATTTCGCCGAAGACGATCTGCGTCATGGGCGGACCCAACATCCCCCTCGAAGATGAGCCGCGGAAGAAATTCGTTCGTCGTTATCCCGAAATCGACTTCTACGCCTACCTGGAAGGGGAGGAGGCCTTCTCCAACCTCATCGCGCGCGCCATGGAGACCGGCGTCGATCGCCAGAAGATGAAGAGTGAGCCCATCGCTGGCTTCCTTCACCGGATCAGTGATTCAGAGGTCATGTGCGGTACGATGCTTCCCCGGCGCCGTGACCTCGATGAGATCCCATCGCCCTATCTCACCGGGCTCATGGATAAGTTCTTCGATGGCATCCTCTCTCCGATGATGGAAACCAACCGCGGATGTCCATTCTCCTGCAGTTTCTGTCACGAGGGAAATTCACTTATCTCGAAGGTCAATCAGTTCAGCCTTGACCGCGTCAAAGCGGAGCTGGACTACATAGCCGAAGCGGTCTTGCGCGCACCCAATTTCACTTCGAACCTTATGTTCGCCGACCCTAACTTCGCTATGTACGAGCGCGATTACGAGATCGTGGAGCACATAGAAAAGATTCAGCAGAAGTACAGCTGGCCTCGTTCCATCTTCGCTTCGACAGGCAAGAACAAGAAGGAGCGCATCGCGAAGGCGCTTCGCAAATTGAACGGCTCCATGTCGATGTGGCTCTCGGTGCAGTCGATGGATCCGAACGTGCTTCGCGAAATCCAGCGCGAGAATATCAGCACAGATCAGATGCTCGCGCTCGCAGGTGTTTACCAGGAGTTCGGACTGCCCACTCTTTCCGAACTCATTCTCGGTCTACCCGGCGACTCTTATGAGCGCCATGTCAAGTCGCTCTCTGCCGTTGTAGAAGCAGGCATCGATATCATCGACACGTACACCTGCATGCTCCTCAACGGCACAAAGCTGAACTCTGACTTCAGCCGGGCAACCTACAACATCGGGACACACTTCCGTGTTCTGCCACGAGATTTCGCTCGCCTCTCCAATGGACGCATTGCCGTCGAAATCGAAGAGATCATCAGCTCCACCAACACCATGTCCTTCGAAGACTATAAAGAAGCTCGCAAGCTCCATCTTATGGTCGCCGTGGTTTACAACGGTGCAGGTTTCGGACCTCTCCTCCGATTCATGCGCCATAAGAAAGTGCCCGTCATTCACTTCCTTGAGCAGCTGGTTGCGGAAATCGAGAGTGCTCCCGAATCCGTCCAGAAGATCTTTCAGTCTTTCACCCGTCTCACCAAGGAAGAACTGTGGGACTCTGAACAGGAGCTGCGCGACTTTATCTATGCCGAGGGCAACTACGAGCGCCTTCTCAAAGGCGAGATCGGCATCAACCTTATTCAGACTCACACTGCCATGAGCCTTGCTGCCGTCGACGACTGGTCTAAGTACATATTCCGCGTCGCCGATGGGGTTCTGGCGGATCACATGGGTGACGAGCCCGGCGACATGACCTTCCTGTCAGAGGTCAAGGCGTTTTGCGCAGCTCGCACTCACAACATCTGGGGCGAGGCAGCCGACAGTGACAACCCCACTGCGATCTTTCGCTACGACGTCAATCGCTGGATGCACACGAAGATCTCCGCTCCTTTGTCAGACTTCAAACTGGAGCAGCCTGAGTTCCTCGAGTTTGGTTTCACGCCCGAGAAACAGCGTGAGCGTGCCGCCCTCATGCAGCGATACGGCACCACGCCAACAGGCATCGGGCGAATCATCATCCAGATGGGTCGAAACCGAATCTGGCGCGAACCACTGGCGAACAGCATCGAAGTTAAGGTGCTAGCTGCAGAACCAATGGCGCGCCGTTGGGCTACACAGCAGACCTAGCAACTTGGGGCTGTGGCAGCTGGGCCAGTGTTGTTCGATGGAGCTCAACTCTGTCGTCAGCGCGGCTTGAGTGTCTGGTATTTCGCGATTGTGTATCCCAGCGAGGCTCCCAGCCACACGTCCGACGGGAAGTGTGCCGCCTCGGTGATCCGCGAAAAGCTGATTGCCGTTGCCAGCGTGTACGAGAGAATCGGGATCCACGGCTTGCCCCGGTGTCGATACCGCTCTGCCACCACCGTAGCAACCGACCACACGGCCATCGAGTGCCCTGAAGGGAAGCTGCTGCCATGCAGGGGCGACTTGCCCCCATTGAAAAATGTGTTGCCGAAGTCTCCGCCTGGCGGAACATCGCTTGGCCGCTGGCGCCGGGTTATGGCCTTCATTGCCAGGTTGATGACAACGCTGTCCCCGTACGCCTCGGTTGCGAGGAGGGCCGTATTCACTTCGCGATCATCATGTCGGATGTATCCCGCGGTCAGCAGTCCTGCCGGCAAAGCGATCACCTCGCCCGTCGTGATCATGGGATCGAAGACGTCGTTGGCCTTGTCCCAATTCTTCTGATGGTTCCTGAAGTACGGCATGATGTGCGGATCCGCATAAATCAGTCCTACCGTTCCCCCCAGCACGATTGCGGTCGGTATTACCGAATGTCCTTTGAACAGCCTTACCGGGAAGGTCCACAGGTCCTTCTGGTCATGTAGAAAGTCGCCCGGCATGCTGCGCCATGTCGCCTCTCTCTGCGGCACGCCGGTAGTGCTGTCCACCTTCGGGTTTTCCGTTTGCGCCTGATCCGTAGCCGCGAAGCTGCCGACCAGATCGGGCGGCACTGTCACTTGAGCGCTGATCTCCGAGGACACTGGAGTCGGTGCGTCTGGCAAGTCAGTCGTTGTCTGTCCATGGGCAGGGCAACCCGCGCAGACAAGAGAAATTAGACAAATGGATGTGGTTAGAGACTTCTCTAGGACGTTCATCAACAACCTTGGATGCAGGAATGTTGCAGGTCGTTGAATTCGTTCGAGCAGCGTATCAACTATGAACGAAAAGTCATCATGCCGTCGCCGCCGTCCCGCGGAACCACCTCGAAGTCTCTGCGCAGAACAGCGCCCACACAATCATTGCGCAAAAAGCCGCATGAATCGCCAGCTCGCCGATGGGGTGAAACAGGCTCAGGCCCACATGGAAGAGTATCCAGGCCAATGCCAGCCATCGAGCCCACTTTTGTCGCATGAGAAGACCTACCCCGCTGATGGCGCCCACGAGTTCCGTCAGTTCGATCCCCACCGCATCGGGATGCCGCGCCCACAACTCCGGAAAATGAGCGACGAATCCAATTACCCCTACCAGCAGGTAGAGGGACGCAATCACAATCACCGGCCATGGTCGCTTGTTCTCGTTCATCGCCATTCAGTCTGCAGTCCCTTCCACTCTGCTCAGAGTCTCAGTACCGCTCTATTCAGCGGATCACAGGATACTCCTGCACCCAGTGGAATCCGCGGCTCTTCAGGAGAAACTTGTTTTCATCCACCCGCTGAAGTTGCATTTCGACAGAATGCCCGGCCATGGCGCCAGTCAGTGTCAGGCTGTCCGGGACACCTCGTGTAAATTTCAGATTCGCATACGACGTTTTGTCATTCTGCCGCGTCAGCGACAGCGAGTTCTTCGTCGCGTCGACCGCTGCTCCAAAATTCTCAAACGAATCATCCAGATGTTGCGCCGTCACCAGATTCGGAAAGTCAAAGATCAATCGCCTCCAGCGTTCGTTGTCGCTCAGCAGCGCAGGCCGAACATTTCCGTCGACCTTCATCTCCGTGACATCCCAGATTCCATACAGCGCCGACTTCTGCCGGCCACCTCCATACGTCTTCCAGCTTGCAGCTGACTGGTAGGAGTACAGCGCGAGCACCCAAATCCAAAATGCGACCTGCACCCATCGGCTCATGCGGTTTGCTCGCGGCGAACGGAAGAGAGGGGCTCGGATCTCTGGCGCCGTCGTGTGGTTAAGCACAAAGAAATTCAACAGCCGTCGCATTTGCGGAGCGAGCAGGAAGATCGACATCAGCAGCAGATGAAAGGAGTACTGCTTCACGGGCACGTCGTATGTCATGTTCAACATCCACACCTGAATCATGTCGATGAGGCAGACGAGCGCTCCAAGCATAGCCGTCTGCGGAAACATCAGAAGCACGCCGCCCCCTAGCTCCGCCACTCCAGCAAAGATCTCGTATGCAGGGGAAGCGCCAATCGAGTTCCACAGAATTCCGGCTGGTGAAAACGCCGAGAAGGGCTGCACTTGCGATCGAAGATAGGGGTACGACATCTGCAGGGGAACGAGCTTGTCGAACGCATAGATGAGGATGGTCATTGCAAGACTGAAGCGAATGTACAGCCGGAACCATCGATCAAGAACTTCATAATGATGCCGTTTTCGATCGGCGATCGTCCATGACGCCGTTGCTATCGCTGCCACAACAAGCAGGCAGAAGACCTCCACCCAGTCGTAGATTTTGTCTCCGCTGCCACTCCCTTTGTAAACAAGCGGAAGACTCGCGCCGAACACATGCGCAGCCACCCAGAACACTACCTGCCGGAACGGCCAGAGGGTGAAGGGATCCGGGATCTCAACGCCGGGAATGGGAAGACCTCCCGGCAGGAGTGCGGCGACGCAATAGAGGCCGAAGTAGATGAAGCAGAATCGGAACGCTATCCGCTTCGTCGCGCTCCACTCCTTTCCCGCAATTTCTGCGGGCGCACTCTCAAGTGCTGTGAGAACATTCATGGCGACCTCCAGCCGCAAACTGCCGCGGTGCAGGGAACTGGCAATTGCCTGAAAAGGGAATCAAGTGGCCCGAATCGATGCCGAATTCTAGCACGCATCCAATCGTTTTTCGCCTTCGAAGGCCGCTCGAAAACCAGGTTGGCTAGAATAGGAATAGAGGATCTCATGCCCGCCTACGAATATCTTTGCGAAGAGTGTTCCTGTCACTTCGAAAAGCGTCAGAAGATGAGTGACGCTGCCGTCGAGCAGTGTCCTGAATGCGGAGGCCACGTCAAGCGCCTCATCAGCGGCGGAGCCGGCGCCATCACGAAAGGTGCAGCCCAGCAGGCCGCTCCCGCTCCATGCGGATCCGGCCAGTGCTGCGGCGGCGGCATGTGCGGCTTTACCGAGAACTAAGTGCGCCTAGTTCACAAACCTCTTCTTGACTTCGCTCGAGGTCAGTAGATAGGGAACGATCGCTCCGGCCCACAGTAAGTAGCGCACCAGCGTGATGTAACTGGCTGAAAGGTTCGCATCCGGGAACATCGAGTTCACCGCAGCGACCACCGCTACCCTGAACAAGACTGTGAGAGCTACATAGGCGACCATCAGATGCGGAAAAATCTTGTGCCTGGTATAGAACAGGAAATTCAGAGCCAACGCACTGACCACCAGGAATGCATTCATCCCAATTTCGAAATAAAGAAGATTCAATAATCCGGGATGGCTTTGCACATAATTCTGGAATCGTTCGCTGCTTAGCTTCGGCAGCTCGCTATTCACGATGGCCAGCACACGGATTACAGGCGACGCGATCAGGCTGATCGCCACCGCCCACAGCCACTTCGAAAACGATGCCTGACCGGGCGCCTTCACCGTGGTCTGTACACCCAGGGATGGCACGACAGTTTCGCCCGCCGCCGCCGGTGCCAGATTGCGGTTACCGCACATCATGCACGACGTCACACCATCCGGTATATGCAAACCGCACAGCCTGCACTGAGTCGCCATTGGAGCCCTCATCTTGTTTGGGAGTTTCGACGATCATCACTTCCGGGGTCGTTGCTGTCAATTAAACAAAGGTTTCTCATACGTGGTTACCTTCCGTTCACGCTCTGGATCGTGATCGAGCGTTGTGCGCCGTCGTAGTAACCATCGGAGTTCTAAGATCATCGTCCGCGCATTCTTTGCAAGGGTTGCGCAATACCATAAGTGCATGGGCGCACCGTCATCCGAGCCTTCCACCGGCAACCAGCCTCGGGGGATCCGCGTCCTCATTGCGGGAGGTGGCACTGGCGGCCACATCATACCCGCCCTTGCGGTAGCGCACGAATTGGTATCGAAGCACTCCGCTGAAGTTCTGTTTCTGGGAACATCGCGTGGCATGGAATCCCGCCTTGTGCCGGCGGCGGGCTTTCAACTCCGCCTCATTGAAGTCGGTCCGCTCAAGAACGTTTCGCTCGCCACCCGCCTGAACACGATGCTCGATTTGCCGCGCAGCCTTTTCGCGTGTCGCTATCTCATCCGCGAGTTCAATCCCGCAGTTGTTTTCGGTGTCGGTGGATACGCTTCTGGTCCCGGCATGGCCGCTGCCATTTCCCTTGGCGTTCCCACCATGGCCTTTGAGCCCAATGCCATGCCTGGCCTTGCAAATCGGCTCGTAGGCAAGCGCGTCCAGGCCGCTGCCGTGAATTTCCCGGCCGCTGCGGTCTACTTTCGCAATGCCGAAGTCACCGGCATTCCTGTCCGTCCTGAATTTTTCAAGCTGCCTCCAGCCACGGGCGACTCAGCACACCTTCTCGTCTTCGGCGGTTCTCAAGGTGCACGCCTATTCAACTCGACGCTGCCGGCCATCGCCCGCGCCCTGCTCGAAGCCGTTCCCCGACTCACCGTCCTTCACCAGGCTGGGGCGCGTCATGCCGAAATTACTGAAGCGGCTTACCGCGACAGCGGCGCCGATCCTGCCCGGTGGCAGGTGAGCGGATTCCTCGATGACATGCCGGCTCGATTCGCCCAGGCCAATCTCGTTATGGCGCGCAGTGGCGCCTCGACAGTGGCCGAACTCGCAGCAGCAGGAAAGCCGGCTCTCCTCGTTCCATTCGCCGCCGCAGCTGACGACCACCAGACGCGCAATGCCGAAGAGATGGTGAATGTCGGAGCAGCGATCATGCTCAAGGAAACCGACCTCGCCGACCACGACAAGGTACTCGACCATCTTGTCCAGTTGCTTACCTCTCCCGAGCGACTCGCCGCCATGTCTGCCGCGGCGCTTACCCAGGCCCATCCACAAGCCGCCGAGACCATTGCCAATCGACTCGTCTCTCTCACGAAATAAACGCGCAGAAGAAAAGCCCGGATGCCGACGCACCCGGGCTCTCGAGATCTGACTTTAGGCTGATTCCTTACCGGTGACTGCCACCGTGGCCGCCTCCACCGTGGAATCCGCCACCACCACCGCCGTGGAAGCCTCCCCCGCCGCCGTGGAATCCACCACCGCCACCGCCGTGGAAGCCGCCACCTACATGGCCGCCGCCATATCCGCCGTGGTACCCGCCGCCGGCACGCGGAGCAAATCCGCCGTGGTAGCCACCATATCCACCCCGATGTCCGCCATATCCGCCGCGATACCCGTATCCGCCACGGTAGCCATAGCCGCTGTGATAGTAGCCCCGTCCACCGTACCAGCCGCGTCCACCGTACCAGCCGTGGCCGTAGTAGCCGGCATGCCGCCAGCCCCAGCCATACCAGGGACCCGCACCCAGGAAGACGCCGCCCACAAACCAGTTAGGGCCGTAGTACCCGTAGGGAGCGCAAGCATAAGGATAATAAGGGTAATAACCCCAGTCGCACACAGGCGGACCGTAATCAACGGGCGCCTCCACCACTGCCGGGCCGACTCCAATGCCGACCGCGACTTGCGCATTAGCCTTAGCCGCAAAAGGCAATGCCAGAATCAGTGCGAATAGGCCTAACTTTAAGCTCTTCATAACTTAACGTCCTCCCGTGCTGCCCGGCCTCATCTCGGGCTCAGGATCAATCCTCAGCAATTCCCCGGCTGGACTTTGCTGCTCTTCACCGGCTGCTGTTCATTTGAACAATCAATTTGGGAATAAGTTGCGGTCGGGGTGAACTTTCCGAGCGTTGCCGAACAGCCCTTAAATCCGCGCTACCATGGCCTTTCATGTTGAAGCGGCTTCCCACTCTTGCAGTCGCAGGCCTCCTCGTCGCCGGCTCATTCGCCTCAGCCAGGGCGGCAGCTCAAACGACGCCCCAGTCTAAAACCTCATTCGACGTCGCCTCAATCCGTCCCGCGGTTATAGACCTGCCTGGGGGAGAAGGGAGTACCCGCTCCCAGATTCAGACCGCCCCCGACGGTCTCACCTTGCGCAACATCGATCTCGACGAGATGATCGAGTGGGCATATACCCTGCAGCACAATCAGCTCGCAAATCCAGGCACACTGCACAACCATCGATATGACGTCCGCGCCCGGGCAGC
>DATJEO010000184.1:0-9785 GCA_035496515.1 Occallatibacter sp. | reverse complement strand
GTTCAACATCAACTTCGGTGTCGCGCAGGGATCCATCCGTCTGCATAGCTTTGGCCTGTGGCCTCGCCAACTCATCGACGTCAGCACCCCAAACGGCAATGCGGAATTTGGCGAGCAGGGAGATCTGCGTGTCGACGTTCTTCCTGAAGATGGCGCCACCGTCTTCACCAATCTTGGCCAGTTCGCGGATATCACCGCCGCGGGCAATTATCGCCAGCAGCTCGACTACGGACAATCGCTGGAAGTGGCAGGCACCAACCCTGTGTATCCGCAATGGCTGCAGCCTGCTGGTCCAGATGAACTCGATTCCTGGAGTCAGGAGCGCGATCAGAGAATGACGCGCGTGGCTTCCTATAACTACGTCAGCCCCGACGTCCCCGGCGCGGCAGATCTCGATGCGAGCGGTGACTGGCAAGCTGAGACAGATTACGGCCCGATGTGGTTCCCGCGCGATGTTTCCGCGGACTGGCAACCCTATCGCAACGGGCACTGGATCAACCGCGAGCCTTGGGGATGGGTCTGGGTAGAAGACGAACCTTGGGGTTATGCGCCTTTCCACTATGGCCGATGGGTGGTGTACCGCGACCGCTGGGGATGGGTCCCGGGGCCCGTCAACGTTCGCCCCGTATGGTCGCCCGCGCTGGTGGTTTTTGCCGGAGGCGGCGGTGGCGGCTTGAGCCTTTCTGCATGGTTCCCACTGGGTCCCGGAGAAGCGTACAGACCGTGGTACCGTTGCAGCCCGCGCTACATCGACCAGGTGAACATCACCAACATTCGTGAGTCCCGGCGCGTGCACGTCGAGAGAACTTACGTCAACGTGGTGAACGTCACCAACGTCACGAATATCAACTACGTGAACAGGACGCATGTGACAGCTGTGCGGCGAGACGACTTCGGTTCAGGCCGCCGCGTCCGTGACGTCGCAGTTAGAGTCGATCCGAGGGAAGTGCAGCAGATAAGACCCATGGCGCAGCCGCCCGTTGCTGCACCTTCGCGCCCAATCATCACTCGTCCCGTTGCTCACGTTCCGGTCAAGGTACAGAGGCCGATGCTGATTAATCAGCGTGGGCAGGAGATCGCTGCAAAGCCAAGAGCCGTACCTCAAGCGCCTCCAGTCCGCCAGGCTCCTCAGCCCAGACCGCTTCCGGGACGCACAGTTGTCGCAGCACCAGCGCATCAGGTCCCGAATGGTCGCGGGCCACAAAACTCCAGCCAGTTCCCGGCCGCACAGGGCAATCGCGATCAGCGACAGGACAATCGCCCCAATCAGCCGAATCAGCCCAACCAGGCTAATCAGCCGCCTGCTGGAGTACCACGCGCCAACCCTGCCGGACAGGTGCCCGGATACCAGCGCGGCATCGAACAGCGCCCTGGAACTCCGGTTCAAGAAAATCAACCTGCGGTGAATCCCAACGATCGCCGGCAGCCGACCCAGCCAAACGGAAGGCCGATGCCGCCTAACTACCAGCAGCAGGAAAACCGCCCGCCACAAGGGAACCAACCTGATCGAGGCCGCCCAGACAATGCTCGTCCGAATGACCAGCGCCAGGGACGTCCCGATAACCCGCAACAGGACAGGCCCAACCAGCCTGCTCCGCCGAGTTACCAGCAGCCGCAGAGGCCAACACCTCCGCCGACCAATCAGCAGCAGGAAAGGCCCATTCCGCCAACCTATCAGCAACCCAATCCGGGGCGCCCAAACGTTCCACAACCTGACCGGCGGTATCAGCCGAACGATCAGCCGAGGCCGAACCAGCCGCAGAATCCGCCGCCGTCAGACCGCAACCGTCCAGACTTCGCGCCGGGGCAGCAGCGCCGCGATATTCCTCCTCCGCAGGAGCGGCAAGCGCCGCGCCAGCAGCAGGAACGGCAATACACGCCTCCTCCTCAGCAGCAACGGCCGCCTCAGCGTGAAGAGCGCCAGGCGCCACCCCCGCAGCAGGAACGGCAATACACGCCTCCTCCCCAGCAGCAGCGGCCGCCCCAGCGCGAAGAGCGCCAGGCTCCGCCTCCACAACAAGACCGCCAGGTTTCGCCGCCCCCGCGCCCGCAACAGCGCGAGGAGCGGCAAGCGCCTCCTCCGCGTTCGTTCGAGCAGCCGCGCCAAAATCAGCAGCCTCCTCCACAGGCAAGACCGCAGCAGAACGACCGCCCCAGCAGGGACCAGAAGAAAGAGGACAGAAAAGAAGATAAGAAGCCTCACTAGCTCGTGAAAAGCAGAAGGCCGTCGCACATAACTCAAATGTGCGGCGGCCTTTTGGCGTTCTGGTCTGGATCGTTCTGTCGAGATGCTAAACCTAAGCGTGATGGTTCGGCATATGGCCGGCGCTGCTCTCCGTCGGCTGATGGCTATCGGGGTTGCCGCGAGTTGCCCACAGGATGCAGCAGAAGAAAGTGATGACAATGACCGGCACAACTACCAAAGGGGAAGCGATATCCATGTCCAATCCCTCGCTATCAAGATTATCAGACGCGATACCGGGCTTTTCGGGTTGCAGACAGCGGGTGTGTCAGACATTGAAGTAAACGGGTTTATCATGATCCCGCCTGCATTTTGTTCTTGGGAGAGACCTCATGAGTGGAAAGAATCCAGCATCACCGAGCAGTCAGGGGCGTCGCGAATTTCTGAAAATTGGCGGAGTAGCAACAGCCGCGCTGCTCACTCCTTCTGCCTTCGCTTCGACGGCGGATAAGGTCCTGCCCGCTCTTCCGCAGAATCCGCGCACTCACGGCGCCATGCCTACGCGCAACCTCGGCAAGACCGGCTACAAAGTGGGCATCTTCTCGCTCGGCGGTCAGGCCGCGCTCGAGAAACCGAATAATTTCGACATTGCCGTGCCCATCATCGAGCGCGCTCTCGACATCGGCGTCAACTACATCGACACCTCCTCCATCTACGGCGGCCCCGATCGCTGGAGCGAGCAATACGTCGGCAAGGTCATGGCTAAGCGCCGCAATGAAGCCTTCCTCGCCACCAAGACAAAAGAGCGCACGCGCGATGGATCGATGCGCATGATCGAAAAATCATTGCAACTGCTCCAGACCGATCACGTCGACCTCTGGCAGCTTCACGATGTCGGCACGCAATACGACGTCGACCAGATCTTCGCGAAGGGCGGCGCCATGGACGCGCTCCTCGAGATGCAGCAGCAGAAGGTGGTGCGGCACCTCGGCATCACCGGCCACTATCGTCCCGAAGCTCTCGTCGAGTGCATCCACCGCCACGACTTCGACTGCATCCTCATGGCCATGAATGCGGCCGATCCGCACCACTACAGCTTCAACGATGCGCTCCTGCCCCTGGCTGTCGAGAAACAGATGGGCATCATCGGCATGAAGATCCCCGGACGCGGCCGCATCCTCTCCACCTGGACCCCGCCGCCCATCGAACAGCAGAAGCACTCGTGGGAAGGCATGACCATCCAGACGGACAAACCGGGTACTCTCTCCATGCGCGAAGCGATGTACTACACGCTCTCGCGGCCCGTGAGCACGGTCATCATCGGATGTGACTCGATCGCGCAACTCGAAGAGAACGTGCATCTCGCCCACAACTTCACCCCGATCACAGAGAAGCAGCAGACAGAGCTCGTAGCGAAAGCCGAGCCTTGCGCAAAACCCTCGCTCTTCTTCCGCTTCTACGACCGGCCCTGAAATGCTTTGGCGGGTTCCGCGAAGCCTCCCCAGATAGGCGGGGCTTTGTGCTTTCGCGCAGGCCTTGTCACAGCGCTCCAGGTCAGATTCTGCTAGCATGCCGCGCATGAATCCGACAGCGCAGCTTTATGACTATGCAACTCAGATCCTTGCGAGCAGAGATTTCTTTGAGCGCTCGACCAGTGTTCTGGAAGAGGCAGACTCAGAGTTCCGCCCGCGCGACGAGATGATGACAGTGGCGCAGCATGTAATGCACACCGCACAGACTCTCGACTGGTTCATCGATGGAGTGACACGATCAGAAGGTTTCAACCTGAACTTCGAAGAGCCTGCGAAAGAACTGAAGGAAACCAGGTCGCTCGCGGCAGCCCGCGCCAGGCTCAGCAAGGCTTGCCAGAGAGTGACCGATTTCCTCCACTCGAAGACTCCCGAACAACTGGCAGCTCCGCTTCCACCCGGGCCAATCATGGGTGGTCAACCCACGAGCGAGATCGTCTGGGCAATGGTGGAGCACACGGCACATCATCGTGGAGCATTGACGGTCTACTCGCGCCTGCTCGGCAAGGTTCCAGCCATGCCATATGGCGGCTGACTCGGGCCCACGCCGGGCAGCTCGGCGATGATTGTCAGAGTTGCTTTCAGAATCGCACTTACTCCGCGCGCAGAATCTCGGTCGGGTCTGTTCGCAGCGCGCGGAGCACTGCCGGAAGTGTCGCCACCAGCGCAGCAATCAAAATGGCGCACGCCGGCAAAGCGATCATGTCCGCGTCAGTCGCCTTCACCTGGTAGAACAGCGACGCGACATAGCGCGCCGCGCCAAATCCAAGTGCAAAGCCTGCGCACCCTCCAAGCGCAATCATCAGAAACACATCGAAAGTCACGATGCGCACGATGCCCACGCGAGACGAGCCAATCGCCATGCGTATCCCGATCTCGCGGCGACGTTGCAGCACTGAGTAGTTGAGCACCGCGTAAAGTCCCACGCCCGCAAGCAGCAGTGCGACAGCCGCAAAGAATGCGGCAAGAGTCGCGATCATGCGTTCACGGACGGTCTGGTCGCGAACCAGATCGAGTTCCGTAGTGACGTTCGACACGCGCAGACCATTGTGCCGTTGTGCCACTAACTGGCGCAGCGAGTCAGCCAGAGCTAGCGGGTTCTTGGCCTCGGTGTGAATGACGAACGTGGCGAAGCTGACCGGCGAGGGAGACTTGCCCTCGACAGTATTGATCGGTACATAGAAAACCGGCCCGTTTTGCTCCCGCAGGTCATGGTCAGGAACATCGGGTGTCACTCCCACAATTTTGTTGGCAGGTTGATTGCTCCCTCGCTGGAAAGTGCGCCCGATCGGATCCTGGCCGGGGAAATATGTCCTGGCAAATGTCTCGTTCACGATCGCCACTCCCGGCGATGTCTCATCGGGACGAAAATCGCGCCCGGAAAGCAGCGGAATCTTCATCGTCGACAACCAGCCCGGCGAAATATTTAGAAAGAATGCGGGCGTCGGGCTGGGCGGTGCTCCATTGATCGAAACATCACTGTTGATCCTGATGCGCCCCAGAATCGGCCAGCCCGAGATTGCAACCGAGTCAACGCCCGGTGCAGCACGCAAAGCCTCCGCAGTCTGGCTCCATACAACCGGAAGCTGGCCTTTCCCGGCAACGGTATCCAGCAGAAGCAGACGGTCCGTAGAGAACCCGAGCGGACGGCTCTGCAGGCGCTGAAATGACGTGACGAAGAGCGAAGACAAAAACAGGACAAGAACACAGAAAGCTACCTGAAGCGCAATGGCCCCTCGCATCAGCCGCCGCGGCGAATGCGGATCTTCACCACCTTTAAGCGCGGCAACCGGCCTCACCGCTGAAGCCCGCAGTGCAGGAAGCAGACCTAACAAAAGAACCACAACGACAGTGAGTCCCACCCCAAACAGAAGCACCCGCCAGTCGGCAGGAAGATCGAGCCGCGCAGGATTGTCCGGCGGGTTGACGAGCCCAAGCACAAACGGCGCTGACCACGCCGCAAACCCTGCGCCAAGCGCTGAGGCCAGCAGGGCAAGCAGCGCGCTCTGAACCAGAATGAGTTGCACGAGACGCCGTCGGCCGGCACCGATCGAGATCCTCAGAGCCATTTCCTGCGCCCGTGCGGCAGCCTGCGCCGTCATCATGTTCGCGACGTTGACACAGGCGATGAGCAGCACCAGACCAACCAGCAAACCGAGTACGCCCAGAAGCCGCCTATATTCCTTTTGCAGATCGGAGATGCCTGCCCCGCCACGGTTGAAGACCAGCGTCTGGTTTAGGAATCGTTCGATCGACGCCTTCGTCTCGCCGTGATAACACGTAGAGCACGCGCTCGCGAACGCATGATTCACTGCGGAGAGATGCTGCCGAATTGGCTCCAGCGCAGTGGCTGCGTTGACTCCGGGTTTCAACAATACGAAAATGCGGTGCCAATCCGCTCTATCTTCTGTAGCCATGCGATTCATGCTGAGTGGCAAGAAGATGTCGGTAACGGTCCCCTTTTCCGTTCCAGTGAAATCGCGAGGCCCAACGCCGATGATTTCAAAAACCTGGTCATCGATGTGAAGGGAACTGCCAAGCACGTGCGGATCTCGGCCGAACCGGTGGTTCCAATAATCCCACGACAGAACAGCATACTGGGCCGCGCCGGCGCGATCGTCGGCCGGGTAGAGCAAGCGCCCAAGCGCCGGCTCAAGTCCGAACAGCGGGAACATGTTGCCGGAGACGTAAGCGACGTGAGCCCTTTCCACATTGTCATCGGTGCTCGACCAGGTGATGTCCGTGCGGTCAGCACCGCTGATCGCGATGAGGTCTGCCTGTTCCTTCACTGCATCGCGCATCAGTTTGAAGTCAGGCGTGGACCAGTAGCCGTCCTCGATTGGCTTGCCACGCAGGCCAATCAACTTGCGAGAGAGCACATAGAGATCGCTTGAATTTGCAATAGGCAAAGGCCGCCAGAGCAGGGCATCAATCAAACGAAACGCCGCTACACATGAGCCAATGCCGAGAGCGAGAGAAAGCACAGCGGCCGCGGACGCAACCTTGTTGCGCCATAGCTGACGCCATCCGAATCTAGCGTCGGAGACAAGCGACTCGAGCCACTTCGCTGTACGAATGCCGTGGCTCGCCTCGCGTGCGTGCATCACCGAGCCAAACGCACGTTGTGCTTCTCTGGGATCCCGTCCTGAGGCCACCGCTTCTTCGATGTGTGCCTGCAGTTCCTCATCGATCTCGCGATTCAGGCGCTCGCCGCGAACCGCATTCGAGATACGCGACCACAAACCCATGTCATGCCTCCCGAAGAACCCGGTTGATCGCCAGGCTTACAGACTCCCAGCGCGACTCTTCCGTCCCGAGTTGTTTCTTGCCCGCGGGTGTCAGTTCATAGATACGCGCGCGCCGGCCGGTATCTTTCTTCACCCACTCCGCGCGAATCCACCCAGCCTCTTCCATTCGATAGAGCGCCGGATAGAGCGAACCTTCCTCGGCGCGCAGTACTTCGCCGGAAGCGTTCGCGATGGCAGCCATGATGGCGTAGCCATGAAGCCGCGGCCGCCGCGACAAAATCTTCAGCACCAGCAGATCGAGAGAACCTTGCAGAGCATCCGTCTTAGCCATACTTAGATGTCTTTATATAGATATCTAAGTATCGTGTCAACCGGAGGTAGTTTTGCAGACTATTTCCGCGAAATCGGTATGCTTTCAGCAGGAGATATCACTTAGGTGTCGACGTATATCCCGCCTAATTCGAAGGCGCCTTTCAGGTGCTCGTAAGCCCAATGGTTGGAAATATCTACCGCTAACTACCTTTGTTTGGAAATATTTGCAGCTGCACCCTGTCCGTAACTCCTGCCGGGAGAGATATTTACGGCCAGAAATATATGCTGGGCGATTTTTCCGAGGGCCGGCCGGTACCTACGAATCAACCTCAAGATAAAGTCGGTAATGCTCATCCTCTATTGCCGTGAACGGCCGCATCGTAATCACGCCGGAACTTGTCTTCGCCTGCCAGTCCGTCGATCCCGCTGTGGTCTGCGCGACCGACGACAGTTCTTTGGCCTGCACTTTGGCCGGAACATCGCCTACTGCGAAGAGCGCCAGGGGTCCATGCACGGCTGCCATCAGTTTCGGATGTTGTGGATCGACGGCTTCCAGCCGAGTGGGCATATCGAACTCAACCTCAATCCGGTCGCCCTTCTTCCACGCGCGGTGGATCCGCGCAAACTGCCCAGGATAGGGAGTGCCCTCACCCTTCTTTCCGTTCACCGCAATTGAGGTCTTCGCGCCCGCCCACGCCGGAACACGAATGAAGACGCTGAATGATTCAGACTTGTCCGGATTGACTTCGATCTGTGTCGTCGGTCGAAGCGGATATTCCGTCTGCTGCGTCAGCACGATTCGATGGCTTCCGCGGATCCACGTCGCGCGCGACGGAACAAAGAGATTTACATACACACCCTGATCGTCCTGGAAATACGAACTGATGCCGTAGTCCGCTGTAATCTGCGAGAACGTGCCCGTGCAGCAATGCCACTTGTACGGGTGATACACCTTCGATCCGTCGTTGTTGTAGTCGGAGTAGTAGAACCCGTGCCCGTCTTCCTGAATCGGCTTCGCGCCCAGGATGCAGTTGTAGAAGACACGCTCCATGCTGTCGCCATAGCGGCTGTCCTTGGTGCTCCTGAGCAGGTACCGCGTGATCTTGAAATGTGCATAGGAGCCGCAGGGAGTCTCAAAGTTCGAGTGCGTGTTCGTCAGGCTCGCGCCAACATCGCCGCTGCCCGGCTTGCGAAATTCCTCGCCTGGTCCCCACCCTCCCGTCGCGAAGCTCTGCGCCCGCACGAAATCGAACCCGTTCCGTGCCGCGCGTAGATACTTGTCATTGCCAAGAACGAAATACGCCTGCATCGCGCTGCTCATCGCGTTGACGTGACTGTAAGCATGTTTGCCCGGAAGCACGTTCTCTCCCGCCGCCAGCGGATTCCAGTACCAGCTGTCGGCCAGAAAGTGCTCTCCGAGATCGCGATACCGGTTACCCGCGCCGCGCTGCCATGCCAGGAACTGATTCTCCGGCAGCGTATAAGGTTCGTCCCAGCAGAACGACTCGTTGATGTGAGGGCGCTGATACTGCTCCGCTCGCGAAATGCCGCCCGGCGGCAGACGTTTCTCTACCGACGCCAGCGCTGCATCGAGCACCTTGAACGCCTGCGCATCATCTGCGAACTCATGCGCATCAATCATCCCCATCGTGATCTTGTCGTACGTATAAGCCGGAAATCGATTCTCATCCCAGAAGTGCGGCGAGATTGCCTCACCCAGTCCGCGCACCAGCCGGTGCACCTTCTCCTGAGTCGGTTTATCTCCTGTCGCCGCATAGTCGCGAGCCAGGCCCGACAGGTACTGTCCGAAACTGTGCCCGGGCGCGAAACCGTTTGTTCCCGGCTTATCGATGTCCTCAATCGGAGCCCAGCTGTACCAGCCTCCCATATCTTCGCCGGGAGCTGGCAGACCAGCGCGCTGGCGGAATGGCTTGAGCAACGAATCCTCATTGAGCGCGCGGTAGAAAGCGTGGTTGCGGTCGAACTGCTCGCGGGCCGGTCCATCCAGCAGTTGCACATCTGCATAACCGAATTGCCTCAGGGGCGGAGCGGCGCTCAGCGTCTGCGAGAACGCGCCGCGAGGACGAGTGATTGCGGCTCCTGCCAGAACAGCCGAGCTCTTGAGGAATGTGCGGCGCGAAGACTTCCGGATCAGCATCGCATGCTCTCCCGCGAGGATTCTATCGCGTTACAATCCTCTGGGTCTTCGATGGCGACCACCAGGCGGTGTTCCGCCAATCAGCTTAAGCGGCTGAGCTTTACCGCCAGCTTTTCAAATTCCAGCGTTCCCAAGCCTCGATTGGCAGCGAGCTGCAGGTAGGGCAAATGTTCAGGGTCGAGATTCCAGTACGCCTTGGCCACATACGCATCCAAGGCGACCGGATCCGTTCCAGCCACCACCGTCTTCTTGAGAGCGACGTCCTCGAGGTTGCCGCCGGTTGGCCCGTTACGAAGCAGGATGCGATAGCAATCCATGATCGTGAGTGTCGGAAGCATGAATCCTCCGAGATCCAC
>DATJEO010000183.1:0-3732 GCA_035496515.1 Occallatibacter sp. | reverse complement strand
CTGTTTTCGCGTTTTGCTGTCCGACAGATGCGACAATTCTGACGACGAATGAGAAAGACCTCGGCCCGTTTGCTGAAACTCTAGGGAAAAATGTAAAACATACCTAGACGGCCTCGGCGGTGGGCGGGTTCATTCTGCGGTGGAAGATCGTTCCACCAATCAACCTTTGCGTCTTTTTGCAAAGGTGGGGACTACGGACCTGCGGCCCATGTTTTTTCTAGAAACTCCCCTCGATTGGGCTTGTGTCAATCCCTGGCACTCTCACGGTCATCCCCATCTGCATCATTTACAAAGGATAACCAACCCCACCTCCCTTGTCCCATTTACCCCACCCAGCTTGATATCCTATAAGTAGAGAGTAAATAAAAAGTTTTCTATGCCTCTGCGGTAGGTGTTGCTCCCTATCCCAGGGGCATAACTCTTTATAAGGACGGATTTTACGTATAACTCCTTTAGATCACAGATTTTGCCAGATCTCGCCCACCCCGCCCCTTTCAATTCAAGAATTTACCAAACAAAAAACTCTACAGATCACATCACCCGGAAGACCTCGACGCAAGTCTGCGGGCGTTGCCTTCACTGCGAGCTGACAGCTAAGAGCTAAGAGCACTTCGCCAACCACCAACAATCAACGACCAAAGACCAGGAGTAACCATGCAACTAATCAAGTGCAAACGTTGTACCCACATCAAAGTCACCGGCCACCCCTGCGGCTCGCCCGCTCTGCGCGGTGAACACTTCTGCTACTTCCACGCCCGCATGATCAAGGGTGTTCGCCTCCGTGTGGACGCTCGCGTTAACCCTTCCGCTCTCCTCGAAGACCCCGAGTCCATCCAAGTCGCGATCATGGACATCACCACTCAGCTCCTCGAGAATTCCATCGACTGGCGCCGCGCCTCGCTCATCATCCGCGCCCTGCAGATCGCCGTACGCAACGCCAAAAACGTCCACTTCGGATGCAACCGCCGCCGCATGGTCCGCGAAGTGCCCAACTGGGACCGTCAATGGATGGACGAGCACGGCGAGACACCGCTGACGAAAGAGGAGTTTTCCGCAGTGAGATCCCAGCCCTCAGCAACATCGGAAGAGAGGTCGCCAGTCCAACAGCCTTCGCCGACTCATGCCAACGCTGAACTCAACCGCGAGACCTCTCATCCCGGGCAAGAGCCCGGAGCCTGCCCCGAGCCTCCCCAAGCGGACCTGCCGTCTCCCACTCTCAACTCTCCGGAAAATGGTCATCCCGACTCTCTGGCAAATTGTCATCCCGAGCAAAGCGACGGATCTGCACGCGCTTCCCTGACCACCGAAGCCCCGACACCAGCCCAACCCTCTCTCCCCGCTTCCCTTTCCTCCCGCCAAACCCGCCAGTGGCGCAAACTCCGCCGGGTGCAACGCTCCATCGCCGGCGCGCGCCGAGGGGACCTGGCTGGCCTGAAACGAGTGGTGGCCTTTGCCGGCCTGGATAAGTAGTAGTTCTTAATTCGGAACAGCGTCGGGTGGCGAAGTTGGACTCTGATCGCCGGTGGGGTTCGTATCTCCCGGTTGTGGTCTCGGCACTTGCGGCCCGGGCTGTTGCTTCGGCTTGGTTTGAGGAGTGTCTACCGGGCCCATACTCGGAATGCCCATGGGATTCACGTCCTGCGTGGACTCGCCGGGACGCTTCAGGCTGGGCGCGTTCGCGGGACGTCCCTGCTCGCCGGCTTTCGCTTCCGTCGGGTGCTCCTTCTGCAGGTCAATCTCCTTCTCCGTGCGGACGACCTTCTCTCCATCTACCTTCATCTGTTCGTCGCGAACCACCTCATCGCCGACGAACCGCACGAACTCCACATCCTGCGGAGGCTCCCCGTAGATCCACTCTTCGTACTCGGTCTCCCCGTCCTTCTCGCGATGCTTCTTGGGAGCACGCCCCTTGGCGTAGATCACCATCTCGTGGTTCATGCCGATGAGCACGTGATGCACCTTGATGGCTTCCTTCACCTTCGGCGGAACCGTCTCGAGGTAGGCTTCCACCGCCGACTTGGAGTTGAAGTCGAAGACCGGACGCAGGATCTCCTTCAGCTGCTCCGGCGTCATCTCAGGCACCGAGCGATCGAACTGCAGGTCCACGAACGACCCCCGGGCGTTGGCGTTGGGATCGCTGGGAGCGATGGGCGTCGAACCCCCGGCTCCGCCCACCTCGATGCGCTGGTACCACTTCCTCTTGCGAACCGGGCCGCCGTTGATCTCGAAGTGGATGCTGCGGTCGTTGATGCGGATGTCACTGATGCGGGCCAGCTCTCCGGGCCTCGCAGCCGGGCCGTAGGTGGCCATCATCATCTCGAGTTCCTGACCGTTGGGTGTGACAACGCCATTGTGAAGCTTGAGCCCGACGCGGCCCATCGGGAACGGCGCACGGATGTAGACCAGTTCGGCGTTGAAGGCGCGAACCAAGTTCTGCCGCGTGTCCTTCGACATGTTGGGAGCTTTGCTGAGATCGGGTTGGGGTGGCGCGGTGTCTGCGCTGGCCAGCCCCGCTAACACAAGAGGTACTAACAGGATCAGTCTGCGGTGCGGCTTCATGACATTCCCCGGGCCGAAAGCTTAGATTCATTATAGACCGTAGAGGATGGCAACCGTATGGTTACTGAGGTGCCCAACGCAAGCGACTTAGGAGGAGGAACGAAGGTCGGCGGCAGCGGCGAGGACTTCAGGGACCACGGAGTCTACGTCGGCATCGGTGGTGCGGTGGTTGACGATGCAGGCGCGCAGGCAGAACTTGCTGCGGAGGGTGGCATTGGAGAGGTAGACCTTGCCGCGTTCCACCACGCGCTTGAGGATGGCGGCGTTCTGGCGGTTGAGTTCGGCGGCGGACAGGCCTCCGGGGCCAACGTACCGGAAGCAGACGGCGCTGAGTTCCAGCGGGGCAGCCAGTTCCAGCTCAGGCTCGTTGATGACAGCTTCGGCCAGGCGGCGGGCGTGAGCCAGGTCATTCTTGATGGAGTCACGAAAGGCGTCGAAGCCGTGGTAGCGCAGCGCGAACCAGAGCTTCAGGGCGCGAAAGCGGCGGGAGAGTTCCAGTGATTCTTCGAAGAAGGCGAAGGACTCGACGGGATCGGTAGTGAGAGAGCGAGCGTACTCCCCCGTGTGGGCAAAGGCTTTGCGGGCAGCATCGGAATCGCGGAAGAGCAGACAGCCGCAATCGAGAGGCTGGTAGAGCCACTTGTGGGGATCGAGGGAGAGCGAGTCGGAGTGCTCGAGGCCATTGAAGCGGTTGCGAACTGCGATCGCGGCGAGAGCGCCATAGGCGCCGTCAACGTGGAACCAAGCGCCGTGTTGGCGGGCGATCTCGGCGATCTGCGACAAGGGGTCAACGGCGCCGGTGTTGACGGTGCCGGCCGAGGCGACTACTGCAATGGGGATCAGACCGGCTTCCTGGTCGCGGCGCATGGCGCGATCGAGTTCGGAGGGGATCATATGGAAGGTCTCATCGGTGGGGACGAGCCGGAGGTTGTCACGGCCAATGCCAAGCAGCCCCACAGCTTTGGGAATGGACATGTGGACTTCTTCGGAGGCGTAAACCGTACCTCGACGATTGACGAAACCTTGTGCGTTGACAGAGAGCTTGGCTTCGCGGGCCATGGCTAATCCCATCAGGTTGGCGGAGGATCCTCCGCCGGTGAGGCTTCCCTGAAAGCCTCGGCACCCGATGGATTCAGCAAGCCAGCGGATCACGGTTTTTTCTATGGTGATGCC
>DATJEO010000182.1:0-3613 GCA_035496515.1 Occallatibacter sp. | reverse complement strand
AAGATCGTGAATAAGCCGACGACCACGAGGGAAACAAACGCGGGCAGCAGGCCGGGCCAGTGGAGGGCAAGGGCAACAAGGTCGCTCAGTTTGGCCGTCCCGGGTGCAAACGCTGTGCTTTCAAATCCAAGCAGCACAACCATGATGCTTATCAGAAAGCTCACCGCCGCCGCATAAATGAGGTTAGAAGTTTTGCTCCCGAAACACTTTAAAACCAGTTCCGCTATCACCGTTGCGAGCCCGAGGAGTGCGGTAAGAGGCGCATGGAAGAATGTGAGGAGTGGAAAGACCCAGACCAATCGGGACCGTGGCTGCACCGATACAAGCGCAATAATCGCCATATAGAGGAGGCTTACGAATCCGGATGCAGTGCCCAACTTCCGGGCAACCCAACGCGGTTCAGAGGTAATTGCCGCAAATAGAAGTCCTATGATGCACGCAAGCAGCACTGGGCTTAAGCTTGGATTTCGCCGCGCGACTAAAAAGACGGCCGTAACCAAACCTGCAAGCCCGAGCGGGGCAAGGACAACATTCAATGATGGCGGTGCGACTGCGGAGAGGGCGAAAATTGCCAGTGCCAGCCAGAACAGGTTTCTGCTCTCTGCAGGGTTGACGAACCGCTCCGCCCAATCCGGTAAAAAGCCAGGACGGGTTGATCGAGCGGCGAGCAAGTAGGTTGCCACCGCAACAGCGATAAGGGTCAGCGGGGCGAGCCACGTACCGGCATTGTGGATCAAATCCGGGATTGGCACCCACTCGCGGTCATGGCACTGCCCGATGAAAATGATCAAAAACATCAGACCTACCGCCGTGGTCCGGTCGGAACGTGGGATTGCAAGACACAGGAGGAACCAGAGCGGCAGGGCGAGGGCGATGCCGATGAGAGGGGGCTCAAGAGCGATTCTGTGCAGTTCTGTCCAGCTGTCTGGGTTGTCCAGGAGTTTCCTGGCCTGCAATCCAATCAATGCTGTTAGGGGATGCGCGAAGTACAGATTATCGGTGATTGCGTCCTGGTAGATATTACATGCCTTCAGCTCTGAATCGGTTGCATACTGAGTGCAGTAATGGAGCGCTTGCTCCTTGAGCTCAACTAGAAGAGGGTCCTTAGGACTGTACGACAAGCCCATGGACAGGTTGTTGAACACTTCATTTGAATACAGCCATTTATCTAGCCAGGTTAGAATGGTCAGGGTAATGAGCACGGTAACGATCAACGGGGCTAACCACCCGTGACCACTTTGCGGCGACGAAGAAGTCATGGAGTTGCGCTCGAGGCAGGATCGTGTTGGATTAGAGAAGTATGAATAAAACGGTCGGCCATGCAAGCCTGCACCTGCACACACCGCCTGCGCGGATCGATGTAGCTGCAGATCAGCTAGTCCAAATCTCGATAGTCATCCCGCTCTACAACGAGCAGGACAATGTCATACCGACATATGAAAGTCTCCGCGGCGTTATGTCGGAGCTGGGCCGCTCTTATGAAATTCTCTTCATCGATGACGGCAGTTCCGATCAGACCGCCGCTCGGCTCGTCACCATTGCCGCGCGAGATCCCGCAGTCAAAATCATCACTCTGGCCAGAAACTTCGGACAAACCGCAGCGATCATGGCTGGCATGGATCATGTACGCGGCGAGGTCTTGGCGATCATGGATGGCGACGGCCAGAATGATGCGCACGACATTCCAAATCTCCTGGCCAAGCTCGATGAAGGCTATGACGTCGCCTCGGGCTGGCGGCAGCACCGTCACGACTCGCTCCTCACTCGCAAGATCCCGAGCTGGGCCGCCAATTGGCTGATCTCACGCCTGACCGGTGTTCACCAACGTGACTTCGGCTGCACGATGCGCGCCTACCGCAGTTGGGTCGTTCGTGAGCTGAAGCTCTATGGCGAAATGCACCGGTTTATCCCTGCCTTTGCCTCGATGGTCGGCGCGCGGATGATTGAAATACCCGTCACGCACCACCCCCGAACCAAGGGCACCTCAAAATACGGGCTGGAACGGGTGGTGAAGGTCATACTCGACCTCATGGTGACGATTTTCCTGCGGTCCTATCTCGCGCGGCCCATTTACCTGTTCGGCAGCTTCGCTCTCTTCTGCTTTGTGATTGGCTTCCTCGCAGGAGTCTATGCGATCTATCTTAAGTTGGTCGTCGGAACTTCCTTCATCCTCACTCCATTGCCGCTCGCGGTCATCACCGCGGCTTTGATGGGAGTGATGTCCCTTCTCATGGGTCTGCTTGCCGAGACTCTGTCGCGAACCTATTACGAGAGCCAAGGCAAGACTCCCTATATCATCCGCGAGCTGATCAATTTCGACGGCGCAAACCCACCGCAGGCACGTTCCAACGAGATCGCATGTGCGGAATCGCCGGCTTCGTCGGAGTAGGTGACCGGTCCGATATCGAACGAATGACCGCCGCGCTGGCTCATCGGGGGCCTGACGGCGAAGGTTTTCATCGTGACGCCGCGACTGCCCTGTTTTTGGGGCACCGGCGGCTGGCCGTCATTGACGTTGCGCATGGCGCGCAACCGATGTGGGACGCAGAGCGCGAGCTTGCCGTCGTCTTCAACGGGGAGATCTACAACCACGTCGAACTGCGCGCCGAGCTGGAGGCGCGCGGCCATCGGTTTCTCACCAGCCACTCGGACACCGAGGTGCTGCTGCAAGGCTACCGCGCCTGGGGGGAAAGACTTCCCGAGAGACTAAACGGCATGTTCGCCTTCTGTATTTACGATCAGCCGAGGCGACATCTGTTCTTTGCCAGGGATCGTTTTGGCGAGAAGCCGCTCTACTACTACGACAGCAAAGACCTCTTCGCCTTTGCCAGCGAAGCGACCGCGCTGCTGGCGCATGCTCATATCCACGCTGGGATCGATCAGACGGCGCTTCAGAAATACTTCGCTTACGGCTATGTGCCGGCGCCTCGCACTTTGTACCAGAATTGCCGCAAGCTTCCGGGCGGATGGAGCATGCGGTTCGACCTCACCACTCGGAAGCTCGAAACTTCGCAATATTGGAAGTTCCGTCTACGGCCAGACCTGAGCCTAGAACAGCGCGGAGAAGGAGAGCTGGCCGAAGAGCTGCGCGCCTTGCTCAATCAGGCTGCGCGGCGGCGCCTCATCTCTGATGTTCCGCTTGGGATTTTCTTGAGTGGGGGCATCGATTCTTCCGCTGTGCTCGTCGGCGCCGCTTCGGCCATGCCTGCCGACCGTATCGAGACCTTTTCGATCGGCTTTCGGGAGCGGTCGTTTGACGAATCGACTTACGCCCGCCGCATGGCCGCTCAGTACGGAACGATTCACCACGAGAAGATACTGGACCTCGAGGAAGCGAAAAAGCTGGCGCCCGTGGTGCTCTCGCGCATGGACGAACCCCTGGCCGACGGCTCCTTACTTCCCACCCATCTTCTCGCCAAGTTCACGCGAGAGCACGTCACCGTTGCTCTGTCCGGCGATGGTGGAGATGAGTTGTTCGCCGGCTACGATCCCTTCGCGGCGCTCGGTCCGGCCACGCTCTATTCTGCCCTGGTGCCAAATCCGCTGCACGAATTCGCGCGTAAGCTCGTCGACCGATTACCTGTTTCGAGCCGAAACATGAGCTTGGATTTCA
>DATJEO010000181.1:0-28955 GCA_035496515.1 Occallatibacter sp. | reverse complement strand
CCGCCTTGGTCTTGCTTTCAGTCGCTCCGGCAGGATCGCAGTCTTCGGGGGATCCGACACCCAATGCGCTGGAATTGGGGCCGCGCTGCCCTACCTGCCCCATCGTGATACCCGCCAGACCTTTGTCAGCCAAAGATAAAGAGGACCGGGCAAGCCGGAGTAGCGAGAAGAACAACTTCAGTGCGGCGAATGCGCAGCGCAAACTCTACATCGACGACGAGACGAACAAGATGCTGATTCTTGCGCGTGATCTGAAGGCAAAGATCGACGGTTTGGGAACTGGTCGGCCCTCGGCGACTATGCTGCGGGAAGCGGCAGTGATTGAATTCCTGGCAAAGGATATAAAAGAGAAGATGAAGCTGACCGTCAACCCTGATTAATGGCCCTGATGGATGGCTTGGAGGGAGCCGAGCTAATGCGTCCGAATCCGGGGTGGGCGAGAGCGGTTGTGGCGGCAGGAGTGCTGGGAGCAGCGGGGTGGCTGGTTTCGGCACAGTTTGCCCCTAATTCACGCACCCAGGCACCTTCGCGACCGGGGTTCGGAGACGGTCCGGATGTTGATTCGATCGCGGAAGCAAAGCGGGTGAAAGCGTTGAATGCTCTCCGTCACAAGTCGGTGGTGTCGGACACGGAGAAGCTGGTGAAGCTGGCCCGTCAACTGGATGCCGAGATCGCATCTAATCCGACGGGCGGGCTGACGCCCGAAGAAGTGCAAAAGCTGGCAGCCATCGAAAAGCTTGCGCATGACGTGAAAATCAAGATGGCTCAGTCGTTTGGCGACGGGCCGAGGTTCAGGCCGCCGTTGCTTGACCCCCTGGGGCCAGGTGCGCAATAAGATTGCTACAATCGTGTTTGGATAGAGATATATAGAGGGGCAAGAGAGGAAAAGATCCCAACCCTGGAGTGAACGAAAATGGGACTTGCGGTTTCAAGCGCACATGCGCCGATGGGGACTGACGCCTCAGGCCGGCTGAGCTCACAAGAGCTGATCCAGATCTATCGGCTGATGTACTTGTCCCGGCGCATCGATGACCGCGAGATTCTTCTCAAACGACAGCAAAAGATCTATTTCCAGATTTCGGCCGCGGGGCATGAGGCCTTTCAAGTGGCTGCGGGGCTGGCTCTGAGGCCGGGATACGACTGGTTCTTTCCTTACTACCGTGACCGGGCGTTGACGCTGACCTTGGGAGTGTCGCCGAAGGACATGTTTCTGCAGGCGGTAGGCGCGGGGACTGATCCGGCGAGCGGCGGGCGCCAGATGCCGACACACTGGAGCAGCCGGGAGCTAAACCTGGTGAGTACTTCATCGTCGACGGCTACGCAGGTGTTGCATGCGGTGGGATGCGCTGAGGCGGGTCGATACTTCAGCCGCCATCCGGAAACAGCAGAGCGGGTGGAGGGGGATTACAGGGCGTTTCGGAATGTGACGTTCCACGGCGATGAAGTTGTGCTTACCTGCATAGGGGAAGGATCGACTTCACAGGGTGAGTTCTGGGAAGCGTTGAATACGGCTTCGAACCACAAGCTGCCGGTGATCTTCATGGTTGAAGACAACGGCTACGCGATCAGTGTTCCGGTTGAGGTGAACACGCCGGGGGGAAACATTTCCCGGCTGGTGGCTAATTTTCCGAACTTCCATTTCGAAGAGGTGGACGGAACCGATCCGGAGGCGAGCCTGCGGGCGTTTCAGCGGGCGGCAGAGCACTGCCGGGCGGGGCTGGGCCCGGCGTTTGTCCACGGACACTGCATCCGGGTTTATTCGCATTCGCTGTCGGACGATGACAAGTTGTACAGGTCGGCCGCAGAGCGGGAAGCAGATGCGCTGCGCGATCCGATTCACAAGATGCAAATGCGATTGCTGCGCGAAAACATTCTGACTGCGGAGCAGATCAACGCGCTGGAGAAGGAGTTGGAGCGGGAAGCTTCAGATGCTGCGGATCGAGCACTGGAGGCTCCGCTTCCGGAGGTTGCGAGCATCGAGAAGCATGTGTACTCGGAGGACCTGGACCCGAGGAGCGCGGCTTTTGCAACCGAGAAGGCGCAGGTGGCAGGTTCGCGGAATGGGAGATCGGCGAGCGGCAAGGGTGCTGCGCCGAAGACCATGGCCGACCTGATCAATGCGTGCCTGTGGGACGAGATGGAACGCGATCCGCGGATTGTGGTGTACGGCGAGGATGTTGCCGATGCGAGCCGGGAGGAAGCTCTGCAAGAGGTCAAGGGCAAGGGCGGCGTATTCAAGCTGACTTCGGGGCTGCAGGCCAAGTTCGGGTCCGAGCGGGTGTATAACTCCCCGCTGGCGGAGGCGAATATCGTTGGGCGGGCGGTGGGCCTGGCAGTTCGCGGGATGAAGCCGGTGGTGGAAATTCAGTTCTTCGATTACATATGGCCTGCGGTACACCAGATACACAATGAACTGTCGCTGATGCGGTGGAGATCGAACGGAACGTGGGCCGCGCCCGCGGTGATTCGGGTGCCGATCGGCGGATACCTGACGGGCGGAGCCATCTACCACTCGCAGTCGGGGGAAAGCATTTTCACGCATATTCCGGGATTACGGGTGGCGTTCCCGTCGAATGCGCTGGATGCGAATGGTCTGTTGCGGACGGCGATTCGCTGCGATGATCCGGTGTTGTTCCTGGAGCACAAGCGGCTTTACCGCGAGTCGTACGGACGTGCGCCTTATCCGGGACCGGATTTCGCCATTCCATTTGGGAAGGCGAAGATTGTGCGTCCGGGTGAGCACATGACACTGGTCACTTATGGGGCGCTGGTGCCGCGCGCGTTACAGGCGGCGATGACGGCGAGCCGCGATAAGGGGATCGAGGTCGAGGTAATCGATCTGCGAACCTTAAGCCCGTATGACTGGGAGACGATTGCGACATCTGTAAGGAAGACCAGCCGCGTGATAGTCGCGCACGAGGACATGCTGAGCTGGGGTTACGGCGCGGAGATCGCGGCGCGGATTGCAGATGAGCTGTTCGATGACCTGGATGCGCCGGTGAAGCGGGTTGGGGCGATGGATACGTTTGTGGCGTATCAGCCGGTGCTGGAGGATGCGATTCTGCCCCAGCCGGATACAGTATTGAGGGCGATTACCGAACTGCACGCGTATTGAAGAGCAGCTACTAGCTGCTAGCTCTTAGCTTTCGGCTTGACGCTCTGGATACCGGTCGCGTGCACAAGTAGAGTCCGGATCGCGGTCATCTCTTCATCTCCACTCACATCTTTTCCGCGCACCCCCAACGCCTTGGACTGGCCTGTGCAGGTCGTCACTCCTTTGTAGGCATGTTGCCGAAGCGCAGAATATGATGACCTCACCAATGCGGGGGTGAGGATGAATCTCTGGCTGCAGGATCTGCGGTATGCGTTTCGGGTGCTTCGCAAGAATGTAGTGCTGACACTGGTGATTCTGATTTCGCTGGGCATTGGGATCGGCGCAAATTCGGCAATCTTCAGCGTGGTGAATGCGCTGTTGCTGCGACCGCTGCCTTATCCTCATCCGGACCGGCTTGCGGCGATCTGGCTGCATTCTCCGGGAATCGGAATCCTGCGCGACTGGCCATCTCCGGGGCAGTATGTCGATATCCAGAATCAGAACCACTCGTTCGACCAGATGGCGATTGCGCAGAGCCGCACATTCATTTTGACCGGCCGCGGGCAGCCGGAGCGCGTGGATGTGCTTCGCACGCAGTCGACTTTGCTGACAATGTTCGGGGCCAAGCCCCTGCTTGGCAGAACGCTTCTGCCTGACGAGGATAAGCCGGGCAGGCCAGCGGTGGCGATTCTGAGCTATGGAGCGTGGCAGCGGCTGTTCAATGCAGACCCGAACATCGTAGGAAAGAGCATCACGTTGAACGGGAAAGCTTCTACGGTGGTCGGCGTGCTCGAGCGCAGCTTCATGCTTAACGCAGAAGTGATGCCGTCGGAAGGGCCGATGGACAAGATGGATATGTTTGTCCCGCTGCCGTTGGGGCCGGACGCGGCACAGCGAAGAGGCGACGAGAACTACAACATCGTGGCGCGGCTCAAGCCGGGCGTTACGTTGGAGCAGGCTCAGGCCGATATCAACGTCATCGCAAACGGGATTCGGATCAAGGACAAGCGCGATGCAAGCTACGGCATGGATGTGATCGGTCTGCAGAAGCAGGTGGTGGGAGACGTGCGCCGTGCGCTGCTGGTGCTGCTGGGGGCAGTCGCGCTAGTGTTACTGATCGCCTGTGCGAATGTCGCGAACCTTTTGCTGGCGCGGGCGGCGGGACGTGAAAAGGAAGTTGCGATCCGCACCGCTTTGGGAGCGGGATGGCAGCGGATTGCGCGACAACTGCTGACCGAGAGTGTCCTGCTTGGACTCATGGGTGGGGCAGCGGGCCTTGCAGTGGCGCGATTGAGCCTCTGGGTGGTGCGCACGATGAATCCGGGGAATATCCCCAGGCTGGATGAGATTGGAATCGATGGGACTGTTCTGGCATTCACGTTTGGAATTGCACTGGCGACGGGGATATTGTTCGGTGTCGCTCCGGTGTGGCGTGCCATCAAGCTCGATCCGAATTCGTCGCTCAAGGCGGGCGGGCGCAGCGGACAGGCGGATAGCGGTTTGTATCTGAAGCGGCACCGGCTGCGTGCGCTGCTCGTGGTTCTTGAACTTGCGATCTCACTTGTCCTGCTTGTTGGCGCAGGGTTGTTGATCCGCAGCTTTATTCGCCTGCAGAGCGTACCTCCAGGTTTCACCACGGAGAACGTGATGAGCCTGGAAGTTGTGGTGAGCGACCCCAAGTACCGCGATGACAAGTTAACCGCCAGCTTCTGGCGAGAAGTTGAGACTCGCATTGCACATTTGCCCGGCGTGGTGAATGAAGGGATGGTTTCTGCTCTGCCACTCACCGGCATGGTGGGGTGGGGAGGGGTCAAGGTGGAAGGCTACAATCCACCGCCGGGACAGGAGTTGCAGGCCGATCAACGGGACGCGAGCATTAACTATTTTCGGACGATGCAGATTCCTTTGATTTCGGGCCGCTTCTTTTCTGATCAGGACAATGCTGATTCGGGGCAGGTGGCGATTATCGATCAGAAGTTTGCGCAGCGCTTCTGGCCGCACGGTGACGCGGTTGGAAAACATCTTTGGCACGATCCGAAGAAGCCGATCACGATTGTCGGAGTGGTTGGTGCAGTCAAACAATACGGCCTGGATATCGACGGAAAGATCGCGGTGTATTTTCCTTCGGCACAGGACTTCGGGAGAGGTACATACCTGGTGGCTCGTTCCGCCGCGGCGAATCCGGGGCTTGCGAGCGCGATGACGAATGAGATACACGCGGTCGATCCTACCGCTGTTGTGTACGGGGTTCGAAGCATGCAGGACCGCCTGTATGAATCGCTCGCGCGCCAGAGGTTCGCAAGCACGATGCTCGGGTCGTTTGCGGTATTTGCATTGCTGCTGGCAGCGGTGGGTCTGTACGGCGTGATGTCGTTTCTTGTTACGCAGAGCACGCGCGATATCGGAATCCTTGTGGCGCTGGGCGCGCGGCGCGAAAACATCCTTCGCCTGGTGGTCAGGCAGGGAATGGTGTTAACCGCGATCGGCATTTCTGCGGGACTGGTGGGGGCAGTTGCTCTGACACGGGCGATCGCTGCACTGCTGTTTAACGTGAGTGCGACGGATGCCGCTACGTTTCTGACGGTGCCCGCGGTGCTGGCGATTGTGGCATTCTGCGCTATGGTTATACCGGCGTGGCGGGCCAGCAATGTGGATCCGATCGTGGCGCTTCGGCAGGAATAGGCATTGTTCAAGGTGCCGTATCGAACGAAACGCAGGTGGTGTTCGGCACGGAGCGGGGCTGCCCTGTGGCGGATACAATGTTGGGATGGGCACCCATCCTGAAGATAGACGGCGGACGGTTCCAGCCGCATGAGGAGTTTTTTCCGTCTCATCCGCTACGGCATTCCCTACTCGTTTCAGTGGGTGGTGGGGGTTCTGCTGCTGGCAGTAGTAGGGATTCTAGATACCTTCCGTGTCCTGCTGTTGCAGCCAGTTTTCGAGCAGGTGCTGCAGCCCTCGGCTCCTGAGGGTCCCATCACCCTGGGCCTGCCAAGCAGTAAATGGCATTTTGACCTCAGGGCAATCGTTCCGCATTTTCTGCACATGCACAACGCATGGACAGTGGTTGCCACAGCGATTGTCGCAGCGACCATCGGGAAAGGGTTGTGCGATTACCTGGGGACGTATCTGGTGAACTATGCCGGATTTGGGATGATCACAGACCTCCGAAATCAGCTTTATGAAGCGACGCTGCGCCGGTCGTCGAGTTTTTTTCATAAGCACGCGACGGGAACGATTCTTTCGACGCTGATCAATGATGTGGATCGCGTTCAGCTTGCCATTAGTTCTGTAATCGGCGAATTCCTGCAGCAGTTCTTTACTTTTGTTGTCGGAGTGGTGTTCGTTGTTCGACTGGGAGGGCATCTCAGCTGGGCTCTTGTCTTGTTTATTCCAGTGGTGCTCACGTCTGCGCGCAAGATCGGCAGAGAAGTTCGAACGCGTACACGCACGGGGCAGGACAAACTGGTCGAAATCCAGAACATCCTGCACGAGACAGTCACTGGCAATCGCATCGTTAAGGCCTTCAACAATGAAGTATGGGAGATACTGCGCTTCCGACGCGCGGCGAAGAGGCTGTTTCGGGCCAATCTGCGGAACGTGCGCATTCAGTCGATCAGCTCACCGCTTATGGACACCATCGGCGCCGTTGCGATTGCATTGTTTCTCTTTGTTGGGCGCAATGAGATTCAGCATGGCCGTATGACCATGGGATTGTTCAGCGCATTCATCTTTTTGCTCTTCAAGCTGTACGATCCGATCCGCAAGTTCGCCTATTTCTACAACAGCTTCCAGCAGGCAATGGGCGCATCACTGTCCATCTTCGCCTTCTTCGATGCCAAGGATGATGTGAAGGAAAGGCCACATGCCGTGGCGATGCCGCGATTCTCGAACTCGATCCGCTTCGATGATGTGGGTTTTGCGTATTCGACCGAGAAGGGTGAGAGCCAGATTCTGCATAACGTAGATCTGGACGTTTACGCAGGCGAGCTGCTGGCGCTGGTGGGACCGAGCGGGGCAGGGAAATCGACGCTGGTAAATCTGATTCCGCGGTTCTTCGATGTGACTTCGGGGCGCATTCTGATTGATGGGCGCGATATTCGCGAGATGACCCTGGGATCGCTGCGACGGCAGGTTGCGCAGGTCACGCAGGAGACGATCCTCTTCAACGACACGGTGCGTAACAACATCGCATACGGGCAACCGGATACGAAGAACGACCTGGTGGAGCAGGCAGCAAAAGCGGCGCTGGCGCACGACTTCATCATGAAAATGCCGCAGGGATATGCGACGGTGATCGGCGAGAAGGGATTCCGGCTCTCGGGCGGCGAGAAGCAGCGGCTGGCGATTGCCCGGGCAATTCTGAAGGATGCGCCGATTCTGATTCTCGATGAAGCGACGTCGGCGCTGGATGCGGAAAGCGAGTCTCTGGTGCAGGCGGCGCTCTCGAACCTGATGCAGGGGCGCACGACGCTGGTGATTGCGCACCGGCTGGGGACGATTCGACGGGCAAATCGCATTGCTGTGCTCGAAGGCGGCCGGATCACAGCGATTGGTCCGCACGAGGAGCTGCTGACTACGTCGCCGACGTACCAGCGGCTGTATCAATTGCAATTCATGGATGTGCCGGAGCAAGAGGACTCGCTCGAGAACGAACAGCGAGCGCTCGAAAAGCTATTGCAGCCCACGCTCTGGGCAGAGGCAGAGGGACAGTAAGATGCCTATCTATTCGATGACGGGATTTGCGCGCACCCAGGTGCGAGTGCATGATCAGCTTGCTTATACGCTGAGTGTGAAGAGCGTGAATCATCGCTTTCTCGATATTCAGTTGCGACTGCCTGCGGGGCTGGATGCGCTGGAGATGGAGTTGCGTCGCGTGCTGAAGGAGAGCCTGATTCGCGGACATGTCGAGCTGACGCTGTCTATCGAACGCTCGACACAGCAGAGAGCGGGCTATAACCGCGAGATCGTGGCAGGGTATATCGATGCGTTCCGGCAGGCTCGCTCGGAGTTTCGGGTTAAGGGCGATCCTGATTTGAATGCGGTGCTGCGGATGCCAGGGGCGTTGCAGACGGAGAGCCGGAGCAACAGCGAGGAAGATGTAGTGGCGCTGACGGCAAGTGCTGTGACGGCAATTGGTCCTCTGCTCCAGGAGTTGAAGGTGATGCGGGGGCGGGAGGGCGAGTCGCTCGAGGGTATTCTGCGCGCGTGCCTGGATCGGCTTGCCGAGACGGTGGACGGAGTTGCGGCACTGAGGCCCGAGGTGGAGCAGCGATACCAGGAGCGGTTGACGCAGAGACTGACCGCAGCTACAGGAAATGAGTTCAACCGGCAAAGGCTGCTGGAGGAAGTTGCAGTGCTGGTGGATCGCAGCGATATCTCGGAAGAGATCGAGCGGATGCACACGCACATCGGGCATTTTCGCGAGGTGCTCACGGCTGGCGGTGAGGTTGGCAAGAAGCTTGATTTTCTGCTGCAGGAGATGAATCGCGAGGCCAATACGCTGCTGTCGAAGACAGGCGGAGTTGGCGGTAAGGGAACCAAGATTACGGAACTTGGGCTGGCGATGAAGGCGGATATCGAGAAGGCGCGGGAGCAGGTGCAGAATGCGGAGTGAAAAAGCAGCTTCTAACTTTTAGCTTCTACATCGATGAAGCAGGCACTCTCGAGTAAAGAGAGATAAGAGAACCGACGAAATTACTTTTGGGGGAAGACAGGTACGTGGCAGGAATACTTTTTATTTTTTCGGCGCCATCGGGCTCGGGCAAAAGCACGCTTGTCAGCGAACTGCGCAAGCAGGTGAAGGACGTTGACTTCTCGATATCGTGGACGACGCGGCCGCCGCGGGGCTCGGAAGAGAACGGGCGCGAGTATTACTTCACCACGAAAGAAGAGTTCGAGAGCATGGTTCAGGACGGGAAGTTCCTCGAACACGCCCAGGTTTTTGGGAATCACTACTACGGTACGGCTCGGCATTCTCTTGAAGACGCGCGTCGTGTCGGTCACGACCTGCTGCTCGATATCGACGTGCAGGGCGCTGCCCAGGTTCGATCGAGAATGCCTGAGGCAGTGAGCATCTTTGTTCTGCCTCCTACCCCGAAAGTGCTGCGTACGCGGCTACGCAATCGAATGCGCGCGGAAGGCGATGTCAATGAAGCAGAACTGTACCGGCGGCTCTCAGAGGCGGCCAAGGAAATTGAGAATTATCGGGAATACAGCTATATTTTGATCAACGACATCCTTGACCGGGCAGTAGCGCAACTTGAGGCAATCGTGCTGGCTGAGCGATACTATCGCAACGCCGAGCCGATTGCTTACCGGTCAAGCAGGGTGTTAGAGGTGGCGGCCGGGTGCCGGTTGTCCAACTCAAGAGAGCGGCTGAAGCCGGTGCTGGAGGCCTTTGGAATTGAGGGCGGCAACGGACAACAACAACTTCCCTTTGGAGATGACCCCGATGACGATTGAGACCAGTTTCGATTCGAACTATCGCAAGGTGCTTGTAGCTGCACGCCGCGCTCGTCAGATTCAGAGTGGAGCTGCCGCGCTGGTGCCGAGCCGCTCTACGAAGGCCTGCCGGATTGCGCAGGAAGAGGTCGATGCTGGGAAGATCTCGTACGTCAAGAAGGATCAGCCGGTGGTGAAGCCGCTGGTGGCGGAGAACGGCATTCCGATTCTGTAGGGCAAAAGGCTCTCCAGGAACAATCGAACGAAAACTGAACTGTTTGTGTCTCTTGCCGTTGTAGAGGCCGAGTTTTGCTCGTCTTCGTCACACAGCATGAACGAACCGGCAAACGATTCACTCTACTCTGACATACAATCGAAACATGCGAGTCACGGTCGGTGTCTCCGGTGGAATTGCGGCGTACAAGGCCGCTGAACTTGTGAGGGCGCTGCAGCGGCGCGGGGTTGAAGTGCACGTGGTGATGACCGAGGCTGCAACGCGCTTTGTTCAGCCGCTCACCTTCGCCGCGTTGACGGGACACAAAGTGATCAGCAGCCTTTGGGAAGACGCCGGCAGCAGCGAGGCGACCTACGAATCTTCGATCGAACACATCGGAGAGGCGCAGTGGGCAGAGGCGCTGGTCGTTGCTCCGGCGACCGCAAATACTCTTGCGAAATTCGCGCACGGCATTGCGGATGATTTTCTGACCACGATGTACCTTGCGACTCCAGCAGCGGTGCTCGTGGCTCCGGCAATGAATGTGAATATGTGGCAACATCCGGCGATGCGGACGAATCTGGAGACGCTGCGGCAGCGCGGGGTGCGGGTGATCGAGCCCGGGACTGGTGATCTGGCCTGCGGGATGGTTGGGCAAGGGCGGATGGCAGAGCCCGAGGACATTGCGGATGTGGTGTTCAACTCGCTGGGGCGGCGCAAGGATCTGGCAGGGGAAGTTGTGCTGGTGACGGCGGGAGGAACGCGCGAGGCTCTCGATCCCGTGCGGTATATCGGGAACAGGTCGAGCGGGAAGATGGGATATGCGCTGGCCGATGCGGCGCAGAGCCGCGGCGCGAAGGTGATCCTGGTGAGCGGGCCGGTAGCGATTCACCCTCCGGCGCGTTGCGAGATGGTACACGTAACAACGGCCGAGGAGATGCGGAAGGCAGTGCTGGGGCGCATGGCTGAGGCAACCCTGGTGATCAAAGCAGCAGCCGTTGCCGATTACCGGCCATTGAATGTGTCGGAGAAGAAGCTGAAGCGGACAGGGCCGATGACGCTGGACCTGGCGCCGACAGAAGACATTCTTGCCGAGGTGACGAAGCAGAGGCGGCCGGGGCAACTGATCGTGGGGTTCGCGGCAGAGACCGAGAACATGACAGAGAACGGGCGGGCCAAGCTGCTGCGGAAGGGCGCGGATGCAATTGTGGTGAATGACGTTTCGGGTGAAGGCGTGGGCATCGATGCGGATCGGAATGCGGCGACGTTTCTGACTCCTTCGACTTCGATCGATATGCCGGAGATGACGAAGCGAAAGCTGGCGGATCGCATCCTGGATGAGATTATTGCGCTGCGCCGGCCGCGGCCCCTGGTATTTGAGGTGGATGAGGGAAGTTCGCAGGACAAGGTTCTGAGTGAGTCTGTGATTCCAGCCAGCGCGCGTCGACGGATCATCGTGGAGTGATGCAGAGTGCCTTCGCTTGATGCAGCGACAAAACAGGCCCTCGAAGCGCGGCTGCGATTCTATCGCGAGCTGGGGCTGACGGATTTCTATCGCCGGCCCATATCAGCCCCGGAAGGCGCAACGTTTGTTGACGAGCCGCGGGTTCAATCCAGTTTTGAGGAGAGCACTTCCATTCCGCCTAGAAAGCCTATCTTTGCACCTCCGCCAGTTTCGGAAGCTGTCGAACAGGATCGTGCTGCTGCGCTACAACTCATTCGGGAAGACATTGGTGACTGCACGCGGTGCGCACTGCACAAGGGACGCAACAAGCTTGTGTTCGGTGACGGTAGTGCCGAGGCGCGGCTGATGTTTGTGGGCGAAGGGCCGGGCGCGGATGAAGATGCGCAGGGGCTGCCGTTCGTAGGCCGCGCGGGGCAACTACTCAACAACATGATTGGCGCCATGGGGCTGAAGCGGGAGCAGGTGTACATTGCGAACGTGGTGAAGTGCCGCCCGCCGCAGAATCGGACTCCGGAACCGGATGAGGCGAATACATGCTCGCCGTTTTTGTTCCGTCAGATTGATGTGATTCGGCCTGAGGTGATTGTTGCGCTGGGAGCGACGGCGGCGACGTATCTGCTTGGGCAAAGGCAGCCGCTGGCCGGGCTGCGGGGACGGGTGCATGCGTTCCGCGGCGCGAAGCTGATCGTGACGTACCACCCGGCGTTTTTGCTGCGCGATCCGCGGCAGAAGAAGGAAGCCTGGGCGGATCTGCAGATTGCGATGCGCGAACTGGGATTGAAACTTCCGAGCAAATCGGAGGCGTAGGGTCGTGTTCCCATCCAAGCAGAGCTTGGATCGGGCACCCCGGCGCGGAGCAACGCTCAGAACTTGAATTCAACGTTCAATTGCATGCGCCGGGGCGGCTGGGCTTCTACGGGGTGGCCGAAGAACGGCGAACCAACTACTCCGATATAGGTGGTGTAGTTGGGGTGGTTCAGCACGTTGAAGGCATTGAGAGTGAGCGAGGCGGTGGGACCTTTGCTGCCTTCTTTGGTCAGCGCGAAATCGTGGCCGGCGTTCAGATCAAAACTGATGTATGAGGGTCCGTGCATGATGTTGCGCGGCACTCCGGAAGGCCGATCGATGGCGAGGCCGTCGTGGTTGTCGTCGCTGCCTGTGGTGATGTTGACGGGTTTGCCGGAATAGATGGAGAGCGCGGTCCCGAAGTTGAACCAGGAGCCTGCCTGAAGGGACGCCAGCATATCGAACTTATGGCGCTGGTCGTTGTTGGAGCGTGACCAGTCTGTGTTGGGGGCGTAGCTGTTGGCGGGGAAGGCACCGATCCATGGCGAATCGTTGTAGGTCTTGCCGAGGTTGTAACGTGCCTGGCCGGTAAGGAATTTGGCGGGGCGACTGCGGAAGCCCAGTTCGAGTGCGTTGCTCTTGAGGTAGCCCTCGGATTCGATCTGGCGATTCTGGCCGATGTTTGGATTGGGGCGCGCTGCATAGGCCGGCGGAGGCGGCGCGTTCACATCGCGAGAGCGGAAGCGGTCGATGCCGCGCATGCCGACATAGTTTGCAAATACAGATGTTGCAGGGTTGAGTTGCTGTTCGATGCCGATGCCGTATTGCAGTGAGTAGGGGATGCGCTGATTAGGATCGAGGGTGACGACACTGGTGGGAACTGCTGCGAGTTCTGCGGGCGCGACGGGATAGCTGGGAGAGTCGATGAGGAAGCGCTTGAGACGGACTCCGTTAAAGTGAAGCAGGTCGGCAATGGGTGTTGGACCGGTGCGATCGTAGAAGACTCCGGCACCGCCTCGGAGCACGGTTCTTCCTTTTGCTTTCGGCGCCCAGGCGAAACCGAAGCGCGGCGCGAAGTTGTAGGGAATGTCGTGGAAGTAGTTTTGCCAGTAGTAGCGAACGCCAAGGGAAACGGAGAGATTAGCGCGAGGGCGTATGGTGTCTTCTGCGATGCCCGCAAAGGTCTTCTCGAGGAAGTCGACGTGGCCCTCGCCACGCTGGGTGAGATAGAGGAATGGCTGCGATGCCGCGTAGGCGCCGAGGTCGGCGAAGGAGTAGGTGCCGAGTTGGTTGGTCCAGTCGTCGAAGCCGCGTCGGCTAATGTCGGGAACATCGATGCCGAATTTGATCTCATGCTTGCCGGAAGTCCAGGTGACGATGTCGGTGCCGTCGAAGTGGTACTCGGTGCGGCGCTCATCGGCCTGGGCGCCGCCTCCTGTGAATGCGCCTGAGACTTCGATTTGCGGGGCATCGTTGGTGCTGTGCGTCTGGTGATCATAGTGTCCAACGAGAAAGTGCAGTGCGTTAACCAGCTTTGGGGACGCGATGTAGACGTGGCCGACGTTGATCTCATGTTCGAAGAAGAGGGTGTTTGAGCCGGCTTCTGGGAGAATATTGCCGCCTACGTCTTCGTTGCGAGTTGTTGAGTGTTCGTAGGAGTATCCGGCCCAGAACTGGTTGGCTTGCGCGTAATCGTGAAAGACGCGGCCGGAGAGGAAGTAGTGGTTCTTCGGATAGGGGACGTTCTGATTAAGGAGGCCGTTCGGGGTATCAGCCACGACGATCTCCTGCTGATCGTCTTTGTCGGCATCGAGGGAGGCGAGAAAGGTTGTCTTCTTCGAACCAGAGAGCGGGCCGGTAACGGAGCCTTCGAAGTAGGTACGCTCCTCGGAAGGCTTGGTGTCTGCGAAGGCGTTAGATGCGTCGAAGGTGGAGTTGCGATAGAGGAAGGTGGCGGAGCCGTGCAGTTTGGGAGTGCCGCCTTTGGTGGTGATCTCGATGCGCGCGCGGCCGGGGCGAGAGTAGAGCGCGGTGTAGGGATTCTGATTGATTTTGACGCTCTGGATTGCGGAGGCGGTGACGCCGGGGCCGTTGGCCTCAACGCCATTTACGACCAGGGAAGTGCCGCTTGTCCCGGTTGAATCGGGATCGAGGAAGCGCGACATGGTGTTGATGTAGTCCTGGTCGAAGAGTGGAATGCGATCGAGGGCATTCGTGTCCATCACGTTGCCGCTCTGGTTCTGGCCGATTTCGGTGCTGAGTCGAGCGGATGTATCAGCAGCGGCCACGGTGACATTCTCTGCAACTGACGCGATGGGCATGACGATGCGCAGGGGCTGGCGCACAGTCGTGGGTCTGATGGGGACCAGCATCGTGCGGAAGCCTTCCCTGGCTACTTCAAGCTGACAAATGCAAGGCGTCAGATCAGGGAAGGAGAAGGCGCCGTGCTCGTCGGTACTCGTCCGGCTGAACTCAATTCCTTTTTGAGAACGGATAACAACGACGGTATTCGGGATGACTGCGCCGCTCTGATCCTGAACGACTCCGCGCAGGACGTGCTCCGGTTTCGCCGTCTGCGCGTGAAGCATTCCCGAGATGAGGACCAGCAGGCAGGCGAGATTGAGGGAGAGCTTCATATCGGCGCACGGTTCTTTTGAAAGGCGAGGTTCTTTGCGACGAACTGCCGGGCCTGCAGCAGCCCATTCAGGATAATTGCGGGCGACAGAGGCTCCGGAGACTTCGCGGTTACCTCGCTTGATTCTGCCACCGTCGTGCTTAAGCAGGGCTGAATCACCGGCTTTTCCACTCCCGCGGTTTATACTTCGCTCGCCATGGTGACAAGATGTTTTCGCGCTTTCTGCCTTTTGACGTTGGTGGTTTTTCTTACTCGTGCTTCGCATGCGCAGGCCGCATTTGTGCATACTTCCGGGATTGACCTGGTTGATGGGCAGGGCAAGGCGCTGATGCTGCGGGGAACGAACCTGGGAAACTGGCTTGAACCGGAAGGCTACATGTTTCACCTGGGCGATACAGCGCAGTCGCCTCGGGAGATCGAGGAGCTTAGCTACGAACTGATCGGTCCGGAGAAGGCCGATGCCTTCTGGAAGCAATGGCGCGAAACATACATCACAGAGGCCGATATCGATCGGATCAGGGCGATGGGGTTCAATTCGGTGCGTGTGCCGATTCACTGGAAGTTTTTCGACAGCGAGAATGCGGAGGGGTTTCGGCTGCTGGACAGGCTGGTGGAGTGGGCGCGGAAGGATCACATCTACGTCATCATCGATCTGCACTGCGCGCCGGGCGGGCAGACAGGGACGAATATTGACGACAGTTATGGGTATCCCTGGCTGTTTCTGAGCCCCGAGGCGCAGCAGCATACGATCGCGATATGGAAGGGGATTGCGGCGCACTACGCGAAAGAGCCAATGGTGCTTGGGTACGATCTGCTGAACGAGCCCATTCCGCATTTTGCGCAGGTGCAGCGTTTCAATCCAGACCTGGAGCCGCTGTACCGGCGGATGGTTGCGGCGGTGCGCGAGGTGGACAGTAACCACGTCGTGATTCTGGGCGGGGCACAGTGGGACACCAACTTCAAGGTGTTCGGGAAGCCGTTTGACTCAAACGTGATGTACACGTTTCACAAGTACTGGACGGCAACGGATGCGAGCGTGATCAAGGAGTATGTGGATTTTCGCGACAAGTACAAGGTGCCGATCTGGCTGGGTGAGTCGGGCGAGAACAAGGATGAGTGGGTTGCGGCATTTGTGAAGACGCTCGAAGAGAACCACGTGGGCTGGTGCTTCTGGCCATACAAGAAGATGGATGCGCCGTCGAACGAGGTTACGTTTGACCGGCCGGTGCACTGGGATGCGGTGATTGCGCTGAGCAAGATGCAGGGCGGGACAGGAAATGCCGAGAAGCGGATCGCGGCAAGGCCGTCGCCCGAAGATGCGCAGGCCGCGTTTGATGACTTGCTGGAGAAGGTGAAGTTTGCGAACGAGAAGGTGAATGCGGGATATGTGCGTGCGCTGGGGCTGAAGGAATCGAATCAGTAGAAACCGATCGAAGGTTGCATCAAGGATTGAGGACCTACTTACGGCGCGATTTGGATCGACTTGGCGCCATCATGATGCATGGCGGCGCGATTGTCAGAAGCAGGAAGATCAGAATCATCAAGAATGCGCCCATGTTCTTGCCCTCTTTCCCGGCGGATTCGGCTTATTAAGAAGGATGGACCTTGAGAGCGTTTCTGGGTATCACCCGTTGGGTGAACACGATACCGCCAAGGTTGCAGCGCGCTTTGGAATCAGTGATTTAGTTGACGAAAAACACGCGCTTTAGGGTGGCTAAAATATCCGGTGGTCTCATCCGTCTAGGTAAGTAGATGGCGGGGCATCGGGCATGATCGCGATGATGGAGCAAGACCGGCAAATTGCGGATGTCATTGCGAAGGAGCAACCGCGGCTGCGGAGCTTTATCCGGCGGCGCGTGCCGAACGAGGCTGATGCCGAGGACCTGCTGCAAGAAGTTTTCTTCGAACTGGTTCGGGCGCACAGGCTGCTGCTTCCCATCGATTTCGTTACCGGGTGGCTTTACCGCGTGGCGCGGAACCGCATCACGGATCTGTTCAGGAAGAAGCGGCCACAAGCCTTCAGTGAAGGCGCGCTGGAGACAAACGAAGGCGAGCTTCTCGAGTTGGATGATCTGCTACCCGCGCGAGATGGCGGCCCAGAGGCGGAGTATCTGCGCAATCTGCTGCTGGATGAGTTGAGGCAGGCTGTTGCAGAGCTGCCGGCGGAGCAACGCGAGGTTTTCGTTGCGCACGAGATTGAAGGACGCAGCTTCAAGGAGCTTGCGGCTGAGACGGGCGTGAATGTGAACACGCTGCTTTCGCGCAAGCGTTATGCAGTGCTGCATCTTCGCGAGAGATTGCAGGGCATTCACGACGAGTTTTTGGAGAAATGAGGATTGCTATGAAGAAGGTTTGGATTGCTGTGATTGCGCCACCGGCCATTGTTCTATTTGTGTGGCTGTTTGGCGAGTTGGTGATGCATCTGTGGAACTGGCTGCTGCCGCCGCTCTTCGGGTTCAGGATGATTACGTTCTGGCAGACGCTGGGAATTCTGCTGCTGAGCCGGATTCTGTTTGGAAGCTGGGGCGGCAATGGCGGCGGAGGCAGGCGTTCGCGACGCAGAGATAAGTGGGAAAAGATGAGTCCGGAAGAGCGCGAGCGTCTGCGCCAGAGCTGGGGTGCGCGGTGCGGCGGGTTCGCACGTGAGGAGAAGAACGAAAATCCCGCGTGAATTCTTTTCGTTCGGGCTGTGTCGTCCCCACCCAAGCAGAGCCTGGATGGGGCACCCGGCAGAAGAGCTGTGGTGAGAATGTGTGGAGTGTCCGGGTAAACTGAACATTCCGAGTTTCCTTCGGAGGTCGCAAATCTGGATTCGCTTTTTGTGAGTCATCGCAGGTGAGAATTTGGCAAAAGTTCGGGTAAGCGCTTTTGGAGTTTCGCTGGATGGGTTCTCCGCGGGGGTAGATCAAGGGCTCGAACAGCCGCTGGGAAAGGGCGGTCCGACATTGTTCGGGTGGTTCTTTGACACGCGGACATGGCGCGAGATGCACGGCATGGAGGGGGGCAGTCGCGGACTCGATGATGAATTTGCCGCGAAAGCGATGGCCAACGTAGGGGCGTGGATCCTGGGGCGAAACATGTTCGGCCCCGTCCGAGGCCCGTGGCCTGACGACAGCTGGAAAGGCTGGTGGGGTGAAGAGCCGCCGTATCACGTTCCGACTTTCGTGCTGACGCACCACGCGCGCGATCCGGTGGAGATGAAGGGCGGGACTACGTTCCATTTCGTTACCGGCGGAATACACGAGGCGCTCGAGCGTGCGCGCAAGGCTGCGGGAGAGAAGGACGTAAGGATCGGCGGCGGTGCGGCGACAATTCGACAGTACCTCACTTTGGGTCTGATCGACGAGCTGCACCTGGTCTTCGCTCCGGTACTGCTGGGAGCGGGCGAGAGCCTCCTCTCCGGGATAGATTTGACAAGCCTCGGATACCGCGTTCTGCGGAACACCAACAGCGAACGATGTATGCACGTGGAGATTGCGAAAGCGTAGTCGAACCTGTTCAGTCGAAGATTTCTTTCAGGGTGTCACTCTCCGCGAAGAGCTTCCATGGGCTGAATGGATGCGGCTCGCAGTGCGGGAAGAGCCGAAGCTCCGATGGCAAGGAGCAGCACACAAACCGCGGCGAGCGCCAGGATGAGCGGATCGAACGGACTCACGTTGAAGAGCATGGATCGCAGCAGGCTGGAGGCTGCGGCCGCGCCCGCGAGCCCAATGAGGCAGCCGATCGCCGCGAGCTTTGCACCCGAAACGAGCACAAGGCGGACGATCTCTGTGCGCTGAGACCCGAGCGTCATGCGGATGGCCATCTCCTGAACGCGCGACGCGACGGAGAAGGCGATGACGGAGTAGATGCCGAGGATGGCGAGCAGAACGGCGGCAATGGCAAAGCTCGAGATGAGCGCGGTGTTGAAGCGGCGTGAGGACTCCGACTCAGAGACGACCTGCTCCATAGTCTGAACGTGAGTGAGAGGCAGCAGAGGATCGATGGAGCGGACGGTTGCTCGCAACGCGTTTTCCATTTGCTCGGCGGGAAGGGCAGAACGGAGCACGATGAAGCCGCTGTTGCCGGTAAGGTCGTCGGGAGATGCGAAACTTCCGAATCCCGCTTCTTCCTGCTGGACGGGAAGGTAGTACTGCTCAGTTGCGGGATTGTCAGGCGAGAGGAGTTGAGTATCGGAGACCTCTCCCACGACGGTGAGCCAAGGCGTCTGCATCTGCAGTGTGCCGATCCGGAAGCGCTTTCCAATTGGGTCGGCATTGGGCCAATAATGCTGGGCGAACTTGTGGTTCACGATTGCAACCAGTTGCGCCCCGGCGTGATCAGCCTCTGAGAAGAAGCGGCCGCGCATGAGGCGAATCGCCATCGCGGAGAAGAAATTGCCGTCAACGTAGGAGACCGTGGCGAGGTTCATGGTCGCGCCGGGCGGCGGTGTGTAGCCATCGACAACGAAACTCTGGTTATTCTTGACTCCCTGCGAGGGGAGCATGCTGGAGAGCCCGACGGCCTGCGCTCCGGGCAACTGGCCGAGCTTGATAAGGAGTTCACGATTGAAGCCGTCGATCTGGGGCTGTTTCGAGTACTGCTGCTGAGGGAGGCCATAAGCTCCTGTGGTGACGTGTTGCGGCGTAAAGCCGAGGTCGACGGCTCGCATGTTATCGAAGCTGCGGAGGAGCAGGCCGGAGGCGGTGAGCAGAACGAGGGCGATGGCGATCTCGGCGATAACCAGGGTTGAACGCAAGCGAGCGTGCCCGCCACCGACGCTTCCGGTTCGGCCCCCTTCTTTCAGGCTGTTGTTTACATTCGTGCGAATTGCTACGAACGCGGGAGCGAGAGCGCAAACCAGGCCGGTAAGAATGGCGAGTGCAAGCGCAAATGCGATCACCTGCCAGCTTAGCGAGATTTCGTTCACGCGCGGCAGGCTCTCGGGCAGGAGGCTTTTGCCGGCCTTGAGCACGATGCCTGCGCAGGCAAGCCCCAGCATGGCGCCACTCGTGCTGAGTACAAGACTCTCAAGCACTGCCTGGCGCACGAGAGCTGCGCCGCTTGCGCCGAGCGCGAGCCGCACCGCCACTTCACGCTTACGGCGGATGGCTCGGACCAGCATGAGACCGGCGAGGTTGAAGCATGCGATGAGAAGGACCACGGCGACGGCAAGGAACAGCGTCTTCAGCAGCGAGCGAGATTGCTTGACTGTGTCATTTTGAAGGGGCCGGACGAGAGAGGAGATACGGAGGCTGGCCATGTCAGCGGGGTAGCTGGCCATAATCTGTTTCGCCACTCGATTCGCGTCGATCTCTGCCTGCGCTGGCGTGATGCCGGGCTTGAGGCGCGCGATCATCTCGTAGCTCCAGTTGGCAGCGCGCGACGGCATGAGCTCGTCGGGGCGGAAGCTCATGGGCACCCAGATTTCCGAGTGGTTGAGCTGGCCGGGAACGAGAGGGAATTCGAAGCCGCGCGGCATCACGCCGATGACGATGTATGGCTTGCGATCGAGCAGGATCTTGGCGCCAAGGATGTGGGGATCAGAATGGAAGCGGTTGCGCCAGCTGGTGTAGCTGAGAACCGCGACCTCCTGGTGATGTTCGTCTTCATCTGTGGTGAAGACTCGGCCGAGAGCAGGAGTAACGCCAAGTGCGGAGAAGACTCCAGAGGTGAGCCGCGCGCCACTGACCTGCGCGGGATCGCCACTGCCCGAGAGCTCGTATCTGGAGAACTGATAACCGCCGAGAGCCGAGAATGAGCGCGTGTCACGGGTATAGGCGATGATGTCCTGCACGGTGACGCCGATCTCATCGCCTTGGCTGACGTCGACTCCCTCCATGCGGTCTGAGAGGACCATCAGCTGATTGGGTTCTGGGAAAGGAAGGGGGCGCAGGAGCACGCCTTCGACTATGGAAAAGATCGCCGTTGTCGTGCCAATGCCGAATGCCAGCATCAGAATTGCGGTGATCGAGAAGCCGAGGGAGTTGCGCAACTGTCGAAGAGCGAATCTCAGGTCGAAGAGAAGGTTCTGCATGTGATCCTCAGGCCCTTGCAGATGATGACGCCCTTGGTGAAAGAGAAGAGACCCGCGCGTTGATATCGCAGGTCTCTTGAGATTCGAATTGTGCTTAACGACGACTCTAGTCCCACTCGCGCCAGAGGGCTACGCCCCCGAGAAGGCCCGTTTCGTTGGGAACTATCTCGACGGGCTTGCGTGGCTTGAAGGTAAGTTTCTTGGTGTTGCCGCCGCCAAGGTAGAGATGGTCCCAATTGAAGAGCTTGTAGGTCTGCTCGATCATTTCCTGGACGAATTTGTTCCAGCGCTTCTTGCCGTATTTGTCGAGGCCACGGCGGCCTAGGTAGTCCTCGTATTCGCGATCGCGCTTCCAGGGATGATGGCCTAGTTCAAGGCCGGGGCAAAGGCGGCCGTCGGTGAAGAGCGAGGAGCCCATCCCGGTGCCGAGAGTGATAGCGAGTTCTACACCGGTTCCTTTGATGGCTCCGTAGCCTTGAACTGCGGCGTCGTTGGCGAGACGCACGGGCTTCTTCCAGCGCTTGGCGAGTTCAGCCTCGAGCGGAAAGCCGTGCCAGGTTGGATGGAGATTGGCAGCGGTGTAGGTGAAGCCTTTTTTCACAACACCCGGAAAGCCGACGGAGACGCGATCGCAATTGGAGAGCGCCTTGTGCAGCTCGTCCAGGCCTTTCAACACGGCTCTGGGCGTGGGGATTGCAGGCGTGACTACGCGGACACGATCGCTCACGGGTTTGCCGGCGCCGTCGAGCAGCATCGCTTTGAGCCCCGAGCCACCAATGTCGATTGACATGGTGATGGGGTTGGATTTCTTTGTCGGAGTGCTGCGCGCAGTTGAGCCGGCCCGGGAGGTTTTGGTGGTCATCGGGGGAATTGTACTAAAGGGGACAAGGTCATGAGGACAACTGGCGAAGATTTCGTTTCCGTTCGACAGTGCTGACTTGCTAGAGTGCTGAACAAGCGTTCCCCTGCCCCCGGAGGTCCTCTGCGTGAGAAGAGATTTTTTCACATCTCCAATCCTGTTGGGGCTTATTGCCGCGACACTTTGTTCGTTTGCGTTTGCTGCTCCTGAATCGAAGCTAGCGTCCGGAAAGCCGGGGACTGAAATCCACCTGGGCGACAGCGTTGCGGCGCTGAATGGGCCGTGGAAGTTTCGCGTGGGGGATTCGCCCATCGATCCCGCGACGGGCAAACCACTATGGTCCGAGGCTGGGTTCGATGATTCCGATTGGGAAACAATCGACCTGACGTCGCCCACGGGATCCTTTGATCCCATATCGGGTACTTCGGGCTATCTTCCCGGGTGGACGGCTCTTGGCCACAAGGGATACTGGGGGTTTGCGTGGTATCGCATCCGAGTGCACGTTGACGCGCGCCCAGGGGGCAAGCTGGCTCTTGCCGGACCCTCTGATGTCGATGACATCTATCAGGTCTTTGATGACGGTAGTCTGATCGGGGTATTCGGCGACTTCAGCGGTTCTGAGCCTTCGATCTACACCACGCGCCCGGAGATGTTTTCTCTTCCGGATGAGAGCTATTCCGCAGCGTCGGATCATATTCTCGCCTTCCGCGTTTACATGGAACCTTACACGCTCAGTCAGCTCGACGACGTGGGCGGTTTCCACAATCCGCCGCTCCTGGGCGAACGCTCGGCCATCGCCGCCCAACACCAAATCAAGTGGGACGAGCTTCACAGGTCCTATGCCGGAACTTTCTTCGAGGCGCTCACCTTCATTTTGCTGGGAGTCGTTGCTTTCAGCCTCGTTCTCTTTGATCGCACCGATCGAGTTTATTTGTGGATCGGCGCGCTTCTCTTGACCACGGCCGTTAATTCAATCATCAATATAGTCAGTAGCTGGACCGAATGGTTGCCGTACTTCATCACCTCGTCCATTCGACTATCGATCATCGTTCCGCTGGTCTACGCGGGCTGGATCATGGTCTGGCGGGTGTGGTTCCGTTTGCGTCGTCCGACATGGGTTCCATGGCTGGTCGTGGCGATTCTCCCGATCCTTATGCTTTCGCTGTCGATTGGCCAGAACCTTTTCTTCGTTCTCGTGCAGCCGGGAACAGAAAATGTGTTCCACATCGTGTCGCTCATCTTGCGTCTAGCCCTGGCCGCTCTGCTTCTCTGGACGGCAATTCAAGGCATCGTGGAGCAAGGGCTCGAGGGTTGGATCGCACTTCCGGCCATTCTTCTCGCCGGCACCGCCCAATTCTCCGCTGAACTGAACTATTTTCACATTCTGCCCACGTGGTTCCCGTTCGGATTCCAGTTGTCAACGCGGCAGCTCGCGAATCTATTCCTTGTATTTGCATTGTCGCTTTTGCTTCTTCGCAGGCTCGTGAAAAGCATCCGGAGACAACGCCAGATGGCATTGGACGTGAAGCAGGCGCAGGAGGTACAGCAGGTCATTCTGCCTGAAGAGCACACATCGCTTCCCGGGTTTCAAGTTGAGAGTGAATACCGGCCCGCGATGGAGGTGGGTGGTGACTTCTTCCAGGTGATCCCAAATGCTGCGGATGGAAGTCTGCTGATCGTTGCCGGTGACGTTGCAGGGAAGGGATTGAAAGCAGGCATGCTGGTGGCGTTGCTGGTGGGCGCGATTCGAACCGTGGCGCAATTTGAACCGGATCCGGTAGTGCTGCTCGATGCTCTGAACCAGAGGCTGCTCGGCCGTGGCGATGCTTTCGCAACCTGCCTGGCATTGCGCATCGATGCCGATGGATCGGTCACGCTGGCGAATGCCGGCCACTTGGCGCCATATCTCAATGGAAAAGCGCTGATGCTGGAGGGTTCACTTCCACTTGGGATGCTTGAGAAGGCTGAGTTCTCTTTGATGCGATTCGAACTGCGACCTGAGGACCGGCTGATGCTCTTGTCGGATGGTGTTGCTGAAGCTACAGATGCCGATGGAAACCTATTCGGCTTCGATCGCGTGCAGGATCTACTGAGAACGACAACGTCGGCTGCCGAAATTGCTAGAGCTGCGCAAGCCTTCGGTCAGCTAGACGATATCAGCGTCATCAGCGTAACACGCACGGCGGTGCTGGCGGCGACTGCGTAGAGAGCTCTTCTGCTCTGGCTACCTGATGCCTTCTGAGGGCTGGAGAGTGAGTCTCGCGGTGAGGACGACCAAGGCAGCCCAAAGAACGTCGGCTCCGAGCAGGTGGATCGTCTGCAGCCACACAGGGGCGAGCAGCACTACGTCGAGAACGCCGAGAACGTATTGAAGAGCAAGAAGAATGAGGATGGCGGCGGAGAGTCCGCGGTTGTCCCAGTGAGTGGAGCGGCGGGCGGCGCGGACGAGAATCCAAATTAGAAAGACACTGGCAAGGAAGGCGATGGTGGGGTGAGTCCAGCGCCAGCGCACGAGCCAGCCGCTGGTTGAAGAAAAATCCTGAGACAGGGCAGAGCCAAGCGACGTTGCGGGAAACAGCGTGTCGCCAAGCGCGGCGAGCGAGCCCGTGACGCCCACGATGAGCACGAGGATGATGCCGGCGATCGCGCCGAACGGGGCGACCAAACGGATGGAGTTGCGCAGGTAGCCGTGCTTGCGGCTGAGCATGTGCGCCGTGAGAGTGAGGGCGGCGAGGAGCAGGAGCGTGTTGGTGAGATGAAGAGCGAGGTACCAGGGGCGAAGGGGAGACTGGCTCTGGGCAGTGAGGCCGAGCTTGACGAGGAGCGCGCCCAGGATGGCTTCAATGAGCGTGAATGCAACAACGGCGACGGATGCTGCCCGCGCGAGGTGGCCGCGCATGGTGGCGGCGAAGGTCCAGATGAGCAAGCCGACAGCGGAGAAGAAGGAGATCCCGCTGGTGATCCGGTGCGTGAACTCGATTAGAGTGTTCGCGGTGGCGGAGTGCTGGAGGACGGTTCCGTTGCAAAGAGGCCAGTGGTTGCCGCAGCCTGCCCCGGCGCCGGTGGCGCGAACGACTGCTCCCCAGAGGATGACGGCGATGAAGTAGGCGAGGACTCCCCAGGCGAAGTTGCGGAGAGCGGGCGACGGGAGAGGCTTGAGAGTGGCGGGTGGGGCGGCTTGGTGCGCGGTGATGGAATGCGCGGTCACATGAATAAGTTTAGAACAGGGGAAGATCGAGGGACCAGGGACATAGGGACCAGGAACACGAAAAAGCTTTTTCCCACCCTGATCGCACAGAACGCGGTTAGGATGGGGCACCGCAGGGACACCCAGGTCTCCAAAATCGGCAGACCTGGGGCACCCGAGTGTGGGTGTGATTATTGCTGGGCGAGGAGCCGGATGACGTGGTTGACGATCATGAGGTCTTCAGCGGGTGGGATTACCCGGACGGTGACGCGGGAGTTGTCGGCTGAGATGGTGGCCTCGCCGCGGACGTTGTTGCGTGCGGGATCGATCACGATGCCGAGGGCTTCGAGGCCGGCGCAGATTTCGGCGCGGGAGGCGATGTCGTTTTCGCCGATGCCGCCGGTGAAGACGAGCATGTCGAGCCCGTTGAGTTCGGCGTAGAAGCTGCCGATCCATTTGGCGATAGTAGAAGTGAATTTGTCTACCGCGAGGCGGGCGTGTTCGTTCCCGTTCTTGATGGCTTCGCGCAGGTCGCGCATGTCGTTGGAGACTCCGCTCATACCGACGAGACCGGACTTCTTGCTGATGACAGTCTCGAGCTTTTCGGCGGCTCTGAGGGTGTCGGGTTCGGACTTGGCGATCTGCTTGAGGATGAAGATGACTACTCCGGGATCGATGTCGCCGGTGCGCGAGGCGCTGATGATTCCGCCGCTCGGTGTCAAACCCATCGACGTGTCGAGGCACTTCCCGTTGCGAATCGCGGAGATGGATGCGCCGTTGCCGAGGTGGGCGACGATGAGCTTCTCAGGGATGTCGGGCTGAAGCTGGTAGATGATCGATTCGTAGGAGATGCCGTGATAGCCGTAGCGGCGAACTCCCATGTCGACGTATTCGTCCGGTATGGACATGCGCTTGACGACTTCTGGCATGGTGCGGTGGAAGTACGTGTCGAGCACGGCGAAATTGGGGATTCCGGGAAAAAGCTTGAGGGCTTCGCGCATGATGTAGACGGCAATGGGCGTGTGCAGCGGAGCGAGGTCGGCGTACTTGTCGAGGTTGTCGATGAGTTCGGAAGTGATGAGCTGGTTTTCGAGGACGGTGGGGCTGCCGGAAACGGTGCGATGGCCGATGGCTTTGGGTGCAGGAAATTTTCCGGAGTGAAGCGTATCGGCGACGAGCTTGAAGGCTACCGCGCGGTTGGGCAGATCGGGAGTTTCGTCGATGAGCTTTTGGTCGTCGGCGTCTTTGATCCAAAACTTGCCGTTGTCGGTGGCGATGCCGTCGACGGCGCCTTCAAAAATCTTTGTGCGCTGGCCGTCGGCGGCTTCGTACATGGCGAACTTGATGGAGGAGGAACCACTGTTTAGAACCAAAATCGGCAAAGACGACATTTCAGAACTTACCTCGTGCGGGTTGTGCAGGGGCTTAGGCCCCTGTCTGTTTTGTTGTTTGCTTAACGGCACGACTGAAGTCGTGCCCTGCTACGAGTCTCTACTTCCTTGTCTCCCACCCAAGCAGAGCTTGGATGGGGCACCCATATTTGTTTCGTTGACGCAAATTTCATTTCGATTTGTCGGGTTGCCATTGCCACTTCTGGATTTCGGGCAGGTCTTCGCCGTGTTCGGCGACATAAAGGCGATGGCGCTGAATCTGTTCTGAGTACCACTGGCGTGCGTCGTCGAGTTTGGGAGCGAGGCGCTTGACGCGGGTGATAGCGTCGAGCGTGAGCTGGAAACGGTCGATGTTATTGAGCACGCACATGTCGAACGGCGTTGTGGTTGTGCCTTCTTCCTTGTAGCCGCGGACGTGCAGATTGTCGTGATTGTGGCGGCGATAGGTGAGGCGGTGGATGCCCCACGGATATCCGTGAAAGGCGAAGATGGTTGGAACGTTCGGAGGGAAGATGGCGTCGTATTCGTCGTCGGAGAGCCCGTGCGGATGTTCGGACTGCGGCTGAAGAGTCATCAGATCGACAATGTTGACCACGCGGACGCGGAGGTCGGGAGCCTGCTCGCGCAGCAGTGAGACGGCGGAGAGAGCTTCCATGGTGGGCACGTCACCGCAGCAGGCGATGACGACTTCAGGATCGCCGTTGTCGTTTGAAGCCCACTTCCAAATGCCGAGCCCTGTGGTGCAATGAGCCACGGCCTCGTCCATCGTGAGCCACTGCGGAGCGGGCTGCTTGCCGGCGACGATGAGGTTGATGTAGTGGCGGCTGCGCAGGCAGTGGTCCGCGACAGAGAGCAGAGTGTTTGCGTCGGGTGGGAGATAGATGCGGACGACGTCGGCTTTCTTGTTAACGAGATGATCGATGAAGCCGGGGTCCTGGTGCGAGAAGCCGTTGTGATCCTGACGCCACACTAGAGAGCTGAGAAGATAGTTGAGCGACGCGATGGGCTTCCGCCATGGGATGCCGCGCGTCACCTTGAGCCACTTCGCGTGCTGGTTCACCATCGAGTCGACGATGTGGATGAAGGCCTCGTAGCAACTGAAGAAGCCGTGGCGGCCGGTGAGGAGGTAGCCCTCGAGCCAGCCCTGGCACATGTGTTCGCTGAGGATCTCCATGACCCGGCCGGTGGGGCTGAGGTCGACATCGACGGGCAGAGTTTCTGCCATCCATGTTTTGCCGGTACCGGTGATAGCGTCGCCAATTCGGTTGCTGGCGGTTTCGTCGGGGCCAAAGACGCGGAAGTTTTTTGAGTCCTGGTTGGCCTGCATCACGGCCTGAAGAAGTTTGCCAAGGACGCGGGTTGACTCGGCGATGGTCGCGCCGGGCTTTTCGACCTTGACGGCGAAGTCGCGGAAGTTGGGAATGCGGAGGGGCTGCCAGAGAAGTCCGCCGTTGGCGTGAGCATTCATGCCCATGCGCAGACGGCCCTTGGGAGCGACGTCGGCCAGTTCGGGGCGGAGTGCGCCGTTCTCGTCGAAGAGCTCTTCGGGCTTGTAGCTGCGCATCCAGTCTTCGAGGAGCCGGAGGTGGTCGGGTTTCTCGCGGATCTCGCTGAAGGGGACCTGGTGCGAGCGCCAGGTGTTTTCGACGGGCTTGCCATCGACTTCCTTGGGGCCTGTCCAGCCCTTGGGCGTGCGCATGATGAGCATCGGCCAAGCGGGGCGCTCAGTGGATTTGCCTTCGCGAGCGGCTTTCTGGATCGCGGCGATGCGATCGAAGATGCGGTCGAAGATCGCGGCGGCTTTCTGATGCATGGCGAGCGGATCTTCGCCTTCAATGGTGTAAGGCTCGTAGCCGTAGCCGCGCATCAGATCTTCAAGTTCTGCATGAGGTATGCGGGCCAGCACGGTGGGATTGGCGATCTTGTAGCCGTTGAGATGAAGGATCGGAAGAACGGCGCCATCGGTCGCTGGATTGAGGAACTTGTTGGAGTGCCAGCTTGTGGCGAGAGGGCCGGTTTCGGCTTCGCCATCGCCGACTACGCAGGCGACGATGAGGTTGGGATTGTCGAATGCCGCGCCATAGGCATGAACGAGAGAGTAGCCGAGCTCGCCTCCTTCGTGGATGGAGCCGGGGGTTTCTGGCGCAACGTGGCTGGGAATTCCGTAGGGCCAGCTGAACTGGCGGAAGAGGCGCTTGATGCCGTCGCGATTCTGCTCGATGTGCGGATAGATCTCAGAGTAGGAGCCTTCCAGATAGGTGTTCGCCACGAGGCCGGGACCGCCGTGTCCGGGACCGATGATGTAGATCATGTCGAGGTGACGTTCTTTGATGAGGCGGTTCCAGTGGACGTAGAGGAAGTTGAGGCCGGGGGTGGTGCCCCAGTGTCCCAGGAGGCGCGGCTTCACGTCTTCGAGGGTAAGAGGGCGCTCGAGGAGAGGATTGTCTTTGAGGTAGATCTGGCCGACGGAGAGGTAGTTGGCGGCGCGGAAGTAGGCATTGATTTTCTGGAGTTCATCGGGGGTGAGGGGGCCCTGAGTTGGGGAACTGTTGCGGGTGGCTTCAGGGGTCGCGGTCGCTGCACTCTTCGCGGTCATAAGGGGTACCTCGTAGGGGAAGTTGCTGACAAAGTTCAGGCTAGCAGCTGAGTGTTAAAGCAGGGGTGATTAGAGTCACATGGGGATGAGATGCCGAGGCCGGAGGCGGGATGCTCTTGAAATCGCAGGAAATGCGGAGTTCTAGAGAGAGAAGGTTTGCTGCTTCTGTCGTTCTTTGGCTGGGCTTTGGAAGTGCCGCTTGAGTCGTAAAATGCGAGACTCGAAACCGTACCAGAGGATGGTGGCGACGAGAGTGCAGGCGATGAGG
>DATJEO010000180.1:0-3477 GCA_035496515.1 Occallatibacter sp. | reverse complement strand
GACTAGAGACCAGCATTCTCGCTCTTTCAAGGCGCATTGGCTCAGCCGATGCGCCTTTCGCGCATATGGAGAAAAACGGGAACTCTCAGCCCGTCACTCTCGTATTGACGTTCTATATGAAAGTTGCATATCCTCATATCGACATTCTTCAGGAGCAAGGCTCGATGGGAAAACAACAACGCAGCAATCTTCTACAGGGCACGCTGGATCTGCTGATTCTGAAGGCGCTTGTTCTCGGCGAATTGCATGGACTGGGGATATCCCGACGCGTGGAGCAGATGACGCGCGGGACCTTCTTGGTGAAGCCGGGATCTCTGTTTCCGGCGCTGCACCGGATGGAAGAGGCCGGTTGGCTGAGTTCGCGATGGGGCGAGTCCGAGAACAACCGGAAAGCCAAGTTCTATGAGTTGACCAAGGCAGGGAAGGCGCAGCTTGGCGCGGAAAAGTCGGAGTGGGACCGGATTTCGGTAGCGATTCAGTGCGCGTTGGAGAGCTAGCAAAAGCTTCAGGATCTCTCGGGTCGGCGAGAGGAGACACAAGATGAAACGAATTGGATGGCTGTGGCGGAATCTGTTTCAAAGGCGCACAGTTGAGCACGATTTGAACGAAGAGATTGATTCCTACATCGAAATGCTGGCGGAAGAGAAGATTGCGGCGGGGATGCCGGTAGAGGCAGCGTGGCGGGCTGCCAAGGTTGAACTTGGAAGTGCGGAGAGTGTGAAGGAGGCGGTCCGTTCGGTCTCTGCGGGGATTCTGCTTCGGCAGTTTATGCAGGATCTTCAATACGCGATTCGGACGCTCAAGGCTCAGCCGGGTTTCCTGATTGTTTCAGTGATCACGATTGGAGTGGGAATCGGGATCAACGGAGGCATCTTTTCGATTTTGAACAGCCTGCTTCTGCGGCCAGTGCCGGCTCGGGAATCTGGTGAGCTTGTCAGCATGTACCAGCAGTTGAGTGGTGCGAACAAGCACGACTACATCGGCGGGTTGTTCCGGTTTTCAGCGCATGAGTATGAGGCGTACAAGGACCAGAACCAGGTGTTCACTGGCCTGGCAGCGTATCACCCAGAGTTGATCGTTCAGGTGAACGAGGATGCACAGGAGACGGTAGGGCAGGCCGTGTCGTGCAATTATCTCAACGTACTTGAGCCGGTTATGGCGCTGGGGCGCGGGTTCGCGAAGGAGGAGTGCTCGAAACGGAACGCATCAGATCTGGTCGTTCTGAGCAACGATTACTGGCGCCGGGCATTCGGCGGCGATCCGGCGATTGTGGGACGCAGGCTGCGCATGAATCGCGTGCCGGTGACGGTGATCGGGGTGGCGGCTCCGGGATTCGCGGGAACGGATCTGGTTCCGGCTTCCTTCTGGGCGCCGTTGTCGATGATGAAGTCCCTGAGCGGAGGAATGAAGGGCGTCGATTTTGAAAGTGCGGGCGTAAGCTGGCTCGAACTCGTGGGGCGACGTCGAAGCGGTGTTTCGCTCAGGGAGATCGAGGCTAACCTGGCGGTAATTGCGAAGAGCATCGATCACCGGGAGCCGGGAAGGTCGACGACGCTGACGGTTTCAGAGGCAACGCTGCTGGGAGCGCCGAACATCCGCAAAGGCGTGATGGGGGCAGGAGCGGGATTGCTCATCGCGGTCGGGTTGGTGCTGCTGATTGCGTGTGCAAATCTTGCGAACCTGATGCTGGCGCGATCGATAGCCCGAGCAAAAGAGATTGCGATGCGGATGGCGCTCGGTGCGTCGAGGAGCCGCGTGGTGCGGCAACTTGTGACGGAATCGGTGCTGGTCGCGGCACTGGGTGGAGTTCTCGGCGTCGCAATCGCATGCTGGTCGGGTGCGGTGCTGTTTCGATTCGTTCAGGGGCATCTGCCGCCGGGAGCGCCTCCGGTTCAGCTGGCGATTCACGCGGACTGGCGCGTGGTGGGTTATGCCTTCTCACTGACGCTGCTGACTGGAGTGGCATTCGGCCTGATGCCGGCTCTGCGGGCTACGCGCCCCGATCTGAATGCTCTGCTGAAGCAGGAAGGTGCAGGACTAACGACGGGAGGCCAGCGAGGCGGATTCAGCGGAGTGCTGGTGGGCGGGCAAGTGGCGCTCTGCATGGTGCTGCTGCTGACATCGGGGCTCATGGTGAGGGCCTTGTTGCGAGCGCAGACAGTGGACCCGGGATTCACGATGCGCAACGTGGCGGTGCTTAGTTACGATCTCGGTCGCGCGGGCTACAGCGATGGGCAGGCACGCGCATTCAACGCAAGTCTTATGGAGCGGCTCAAGGGACTGCCGGGTGTGGACGGCATTGTAGCGGCGGTGGGCTCGCCCCTCGGGGACAGGCATTTCATGAGTGTGTTCCGGGTGGATAAGCGTCCGGAGCAAGGCGCCTCATATCTGGAAGTATCTCCCGGTTTCTTTTCTTTGCTGCAGATCCCGCTGGTGCGCGGACGCGATTTCTCCAACGCTGATGGTGCGCGCGGCGCGAAGTACCTGATCGTGAGCGAATCGATGGCGCGCACGTTGTGGCCAGGCGAGGAGCCGCTGGGGAAGATGGTTGAGTATGGTCCTCAGAAGTCGACCTGGGAGGTGATAGGAGTTGCCCGGGATGCTGAAGTGGGAGAACTGGGCGAAAACAACCGGCGGTTTGTCTACCTTCCGCCCGATCCGGCGGACGAGTTGAGAATGCAAGTGGTGATGGTGCATTACCAGGGCGACTTCGGTTCTCTTTCGAATGCACTTGGTTCGACGGTGAAAGTGCTCGATCCCGGGCTAAGGGTACGGGTGGCCAAACTGGAAGACAATCTCGGGCCGTATCAGGCGATTTCGCGGCTGACGGCTGGAGCCGCAGGGATTCTGGGCTTTTCGGCGCTCGCACTGGCAATGACAGGGCTGTATGGAACAGTAGCGTACGGCGTGAGCAGACGGACAAAGGAGATCGGATTACGGCTGGCGCTCGGCGCGAGAGCAGGCAATGTGTTGTCTCTGCTGCTGCAGCGAGCGATGCGGCCGGTGGCTACAGGCGCGGCAGTGGGTGTGGTTCTTTGTGCGGCGGTGTCGCGCGTTCTGGCTGGACTACTATTCGGAGTGAGCCCGCACGATGCGGTCACGTTTACGGCGGTACCAGTGTTGCTGGTGGGGATTGCACTGCTGGCGGCGTGGCTACCAGCGCGCAGGGCGATGGGTGTGGACCCGGCGGTGACGCTAAGGGAGAACTGAAATCGCGCGACGCGTTGACGGAAGTTTGTCGTAGTCCCAGGTCTCAGAAGCGAGACCTGGGGCGAGGAATGTACTGGCAGCGAGAATGGGCTGGATTACAGTGCCGCGAGGGCGTCGGCCTGGGTCGGGAAGAGGCCGGCGTACTTGGTAATGCCTACCATGGTGAAGACCTTGGTGAAGTGGGGCGAGAGGCCGAAGGCGTAGACCTTCTGACCGGAGTTGGCGGCCTCGATGAGCATCTGGATGACAAGCGCGATGCCGCTCGAG
>DATJEO010000179.1:0-39165 GCA_035496515.1 Occallatibacter sp. | reverse complement strand
AACCGGCACCTGCTCCGACAAGGGAACCCGCTTCGGGTGGTTCGTCTCTTACTCGGCTACTCCGACGGGCAACATGGTCACGGTCTTCTTCCTTCAAGGCGGCCGGCCCACATTTGGCCCCCGCGCAGCTGAACTCACTGGCGCGTTCTATCGCAATCTCTGGGACCGCAACTACTTCGCCGACAAAGGCATTCAGGCCACCGCCGGCCTCGACAATACAAGCACGCCTCTCGCCCGCTAGCACCCAACGCGATCAACCAAAGCCGCCTCCGGGCGGCTTTTCTGTTGGCCCAGATATGTCTCACCCGCGCAAGATCTAAGCTAAACGTGAAAGGATCAGTGCACCGTGACGGTTTCGCAATTGTTGAGCGGAAAACTACAGTCCAGCGGTTCTAGCTTCCAATGTGCCTTTTTGTTCTTTGCGCTAGCGACAGAATTACGCTCCAGACACACGCCAGCGTGATCGCTGCAAAAGACCAAATAACTGATCGCCGATTTCTCATATCTGCAAGGCTCTCATGCGGCGCAAGGTAAGTAGAGGAATCTGTATGCGAAGGCTACTCCTCCCGGCGTATAACAATGCAGCGATCCACAGGTCCTAGGGAAAACCCGGGGATATTGACGAGGCATCTCATCTTGTCTGCGTTGAAAACGGTTCGCATTTTTTGAGGCCAGGCGAACAAAAAACAACCCACTACTCGTGGATTCAGATTTCCGCGATGGAGTGCTCGTCGCTGTCTGCCCTCCCCCATCTGAGAAATAAGGTGGTGGGCGTCGATTGAATTGCGGCCATGAAGCTCGAAACATGGCTGCTTGCCATTCTCGACCGTGACAACGATCTAGCGAAATCGATGCAGGATCGAGACCTCGCAGATCGTTACGGGACGAAGAAAGAAGGCCCCCATGATTTATGCTTCATTCAATTGGAGCCAGATTCCAGAAAACGTCGTGCGGCGTTTTGCCAAAACCGAACGGTTCGGTTATGAGTTGGTCCAGCTAAGACTTCGCGCACTGTGTGACTCCGTGCAAGATCGTGACTCGATGTATTCCCAGGCGAAGGATGCTCATTTGCACGTTGCAACGGTTGGGCCGCGGCCGGCCAGAAACAAACGGTGGTACGGAATTTACTGGTAACTTAAACAGCTCTTTGACCAGCTTACGCACGGCAAATAACCCAGAGATACCCGCAAGCCATTCCGGTTGTGGGCAGATTCCTCATATGTTTTGCCTTTTGCGCGATGTGCAAAGACAACTTCTTCAGAGGTGCCCTATGAGTCTCAAGGATACCGAACGGAAGATCGCAGGGATGGAACAATCGCTCAATCATGAGAGGGCAACGGTATTGATGTTCTCTGACGATTCAGCGTTCACAGAACTGGGTATGCTGACGAGAAAAATCGGGACAACGGTTGCGAGGAGAGATGCTGGTTTCGATAGCTTGTTCTTCGCAGATATCGATGAAGACGATTCCGAACCGCCACAATTTCGGCCTTAAGGCGGGCACCTGCAGGTCAGCAAAGCTAGGCGATTGAAATAAGGCTGCGAAGAAAGAGCTGTCCAGTTCGCACTATTGCGGACTCGCCCCCGCCCGGCTAGCATCCGACACTCCACCCGCATATCTCATCTTTTCCCGCTGCTTCTTCGCCGCCAGCCGCTGCACTGCGCGATCTCTTCCTATCGAAATCATCATCTCCGGATCCATGTCGAGCACCCTTCCCACCGGAGCTGAACGCTTGATCTCGTCCGCGGACGGAACGAAATGCTTGAGTTCAACACCAGCCACCGAGATCGCAAACAGAAACTCCTCCCGCTTCAGCGCGCTATCAAAACAAAACGCAAGCATCACCGAATTCTCGTCCTTGCTTGCGCTCGTTACGCTGCCATGCAGAAACCCGTACTTCAGCAGAGGCTCCAGCACCGCACGCTCCGGGGCGAGGGGAAGCCGGAACGCAGCCCAGTCGAACCTCTTCAGAGCCATACTGGCGATCAGTTGTCCCAGATCAGGTTTTCCCAGGCTGCCGGCGCGAGTAGTCGATCGGTGGGAGGAGAGCATGCGCGGATTATAGAGGCCCATGGTCCACCTCCGCTGCCGAAAAGTGCCCCATGAGAGTAACCATTTGAGTTAAGAGCCAGATCACTCAGAAGAATCTTCCAGCTTGCCTTCACCATGTTCCCGCCCTCGCGTCGCGAGTGGCGTGACCTTGGTTTGGTCCTTCCACTTTCCGAGCGATCAAGCCGAAGAGCACTCGTTGCACACTGAGAGCAATCACCGCTTCGTGCTCCATCACTATTGCCATTTTCGGAGGGGCTATGTTTCTCAATCTTTACCTATTAGTCGCAAGAGATCTGTCGGCAACTGGAATGCTCGCTGTCGCCTTTGCCGGCGTCCTCGGAATGCTTCTGATTTGGGACGCACGCGGAAATCGCCAGACCCTGCGCCAGCGCAACAAATAAGCACGGCGCCTGTCGACCCATTTGTATGCGAATGGCGCGAGTGTCGGCGAGCAACTGACCGGTCGTTTAGCGGCAAAGCAAAGCCGCCCACCCCTGCTTCTTCATCGAATTGCATTCCTGCCCGATCGTCTGAGGCGAGGGATCTTTCAGTCTTCCCGAAAAATCGGCTCATGGCCTCCTCATATTCATAACGTGGCAGCCGCTCGCGGCCTCTATGATCGATTGGAACAATCGCTGGGCTGGTTCCCCCTGAATGCGACGCGGAGGCGGAGTTCGATGAGGATTGCGAAGTTGATTGCGAGCGGTGTGTCGGTTGCGCTTGGGGCTTCATGTCTGGTCGCTGGATACCGGTCAGTGGCTGAGCAGCCGGCGAAGGCGCCGCAGATCAGGATCGTCACGGTGGTGAAGCGCACGGGCCTAATATGGTTCGAGCGCATGGAAGGCGGGATCAAGAAGTTCGGCGCGGAGAACGGAGTCAACACAACGATGACGGGCGCTGCCGATGCGGATCCGCAGAAACAGGTGGAGATTCTTCGCAAGCTGATCGCGGAGAAGCCGGATGCGATCACTGTGGTTCCAAACTCGCCAGGGGCGCTGGAAGACGTTTTGAAGACAGCGCGCGAGGCGGGGATAAAGGTGGTGACCCACGAAGCCAGCAACCAGGTGAATACAGATGTCGATATTGAGCCGTTCGACAATCTTGCGTACGGCGCGCACCTGATGGATGAGCTCGCGTCGTGCATGGGCGAAAAGGGCGAGTATGTGGCTTTCGTCGGACACACAACCGCGCGCAGCCACATGCGGTGGGTTGGTGCTGCATACGAACGCGCGAAGCAGAGGTATCCGGAGATCAAGCGTGTTGGCGAACCGGTGGAGAGCGGCGAACATCTAGACACAGCGTACGAGCAGGCGAAGAAGCTGCTTGCGAAGTATCCCGAGCTGAAGGGATTCGAAGGAAGTTCTGTGGTGGATATCGCGGGGATCGGGCGGGCAGTGCGCGAAGCGGGCCGGCAGAAGAGCACGTGCGTGATGGGAACGAGCTTGCCGTCGGTTGCGGGCGACTTCCTGAAGGATGATGCGGTGGACAAGATCTTCCTGTGGGATCCGGTGGTAGCGGGTGAGGCGCAGGACAAGCTCGCGTTAATGCTGATCAAGGGAGAGAAGATCGGGCCGGGAACGGATCTGGGATTGCCGGGGTATAGAAGCCTGAAACGAATTCCTGGGACTCCGCATGCGCTGGCGGGTTCGGGGTGGATTGCGATCGATAAGGGGAATGTGGGGGAGTATAGATTCTGAGGGGTTGGTATTGCAGGGTTCAGCGGCGTGACGAAGCAGATTGGAGGCGCGTTAGCGGCCGGGCCGCCCTGCCTCACCGAGGAGAGGGCAGTGAGGCCCCATCTCATCACCAGGTAAGACCAACCGCCTTTCTCATAGCATGTTCGAATGCCTGATCGTCGAGGCTTCTTCGCAAGCCCAGAATCATCTCAGCGTCCTGTCCAACCGGCACGCGAAAAGGTGTCGAGGGGTCTTCGATTGCTCGGGCGATGGCCAATGCGACAACTTCGGGTTCGGTTTGACCAGAGGGGCCCGTCATTTTGGTATGGGCTCCGGCCCACTGCTCCCAAAGTCCGGCGTAGTCGGCTGGTCCCTGATGAGGGTCGACCGGTTTGATACCGGTAGCGATGGCTCCGGGCTCGATCAACACGCAGCGTATTCCGAAGTGACGGACTTCCACGTGCAGTGACTCGGTGAAGGCTTCGAGCGCGAACTTGGAGGCGCTGTAGGCTGCTTCGAGCGGCGAGGCGACTCGGCCGCTCACACTCGACATGTTGATAATGACGCCGGAACCTCGCTTTCGCCAGGCGGGCAAGACCGTCTGGATGATGCGCAAGGGGCCGAGCGTATTGGTCTCGAAGATCTGCCGGATGCGGTCCAGTGGATAGCCTTCCACCGGCCCTCCGCCGGATATGGCTGCATTGTTGACGATTGCATCGAGCGGACTGACCTCTCGAAGGCAACGGGCCACGGAGTCGTCGCTGGTCACATCAAGCACATGTGCCTGGATGCCTTCGGATCCACTGAACGCGGATACGTCGGTGGCGATGACTGAATGCCCTCGGCTGGCAAGTACCTGCGCCGTTGCCATTCCTATGCCGCGTGCCGCGCCGGTAATCAAAACCCTTAGCGTGTTTGACATTCGGAAGTCCTCTTCCAGAGTCCCTCACCCGATCCTCGCACACTGCCCTTGACGGATTTGTGGTCGTGTGGTCGTCAACTCGTCAGTTACTTATCAGTAAATAGGGCAAGGGCCGAGCTGGATACGGTTGAGTGAGCCCGCTTCTTTCTGTTCTGTATGGCTCGCGGGATTTACAAAAGATAGGTATGACGAGTTCGAGGCGGCGGTTTATTGCGATGGGGACGATTGGGGCGGTGGCGGCGGCGCTGCCGCTGGAGGGGGAGCAGGCGCCGGGACAGAATCAGCCGGCGCCTGCGGCACCGCAGAATCAGCAGACACCGGGGGCTCCTCCGGCGTTTGGTACGGCGCCGCCGGTGGGTCCGGCGGTGAACGCGGGAACGTTTGCCGAGGCCGAGAAGCTGGTGCAGATCGAGATGAGCGAGGCAGATCGCGCACAGGCGGCGGGGAACTGGCAGCGCGCGATGGCTCCGCTGTATGAGCGCAGGACGGGACCGCGGAAGATGAAGCTGGACGCGACCATGGCTCCGGCTACGGTGTGGAATCCGATGTTGCGTGGTATGCCGCACCAGGTGGCGGTTGCAGGTGTGCTGTTTGTGCGCAGTGCGGATGCGCATGCGCCTTTGCCGAAGAACGATGACGATATCGCTTTCGCTTCCGTGGCGCAGTTGTCGCGATGGATTGAGTCGCGGCAGATTACGTCGGAGCGGTTGACGAACATCTACCTCGATCGTCTACAGAAGTTCGATCCGAAGCTGCGCTGCGTGATCACGCTGACGAAGGAGCATGCGCTGGAGCAGGCTCGGGCTGCGGACCGGGAGATTGCGGCAGGGAAGTATCGCGGTCCTCTGCATGGGATTCCGTGGGGCGCGAAGGATTTGCTGGATACGGCGGGGATTCCGACGACCTATGGAGCGGAGCCGTATCGCGATCGCGTGCCGCAGAAAGATGCCGCGGTGACGCGACGGCTGAATGAGGCCGGCGCGGTGCTCGTTGCGAAGCTGAGCCTGGGTGCCCTGGCGCTGAACGATATCTGGTTTGGCGGGCAGACGATGAATCCGTGGGTGCTCGAGGAAGGCGCGTCGGGCTCGAGCGCGGGGCCGGGTGCGGCGACCGCGGCAGGGCTGGTTGGATTCGCGATCGGAAGCGAGACGGGGGGAAGCATCGTGAGTCCCTCGATGCGCTGCGGAGTGACGGGTCTTCGGCCGACATATGGGCGCGTGGCGCGGACGGGAGCGATGACGCTGTGCTGGTCGCTGGACAAGCTGGGGCCGATGGCGCGAACCGTGGAGGACACGGCACTCGTCCTGAACGCGATTTCAGGGCCGGATGCAGGCGATGTGGCGAGCGTGCCAAGTGCGCTGCGGTTCGATGCGAATGCGAAGGTGACCGGTCTGCGTGTCGGTTATTTGCCGGCGTGGATGAAAGAGGCTCCCGCGACGGATGTGGATCGTGCTGCGATGGAGACGGTGCGCAAGCTGGGAATGCAGTTGGTCGAAGTTTCGCTTCCCGACTGGCCGTATGACTCGCTGAATCTGATTTTGTTTGCGGAGAGCGCGGCAGCGTTCGAAGAGCTGACGCTGAGCCATAAGGAAGCGGAGCTGCGGGCGCAGGTTCCGGATGCGTGGCCGAATACGTTTCGGCAGTCGCGGTTTCTGTCGGCGGTGGACTTTGTGCAGGCGGACCGCATGCGCCGGAAAGTGGCGCAAGAGATGGCGCGGATTATGTCGGATGTCGACTTGCTGCTGGTCCCCTCCCTGCGCGACGAGATGCTGGTGATCAGCAACAATACAGGGCATCCGTCGTTGACGTTGCGTGCGGGATTTGTGGAGATCAAAGAGGCGAGAAGCGATTGGGCGCCGGATCCGAAACATCCTTTGCCGAATTTTTCGCCGCCTCGCCGGGTTCCACATGGGGTTACGCTGATTGGGCGGCTTTTTGACGAGGGCACGCTATGCCAGGTGGGAATGGCGATGGAAAAATCGTTTGGGGTAGCGTCGGAGAGGCCGGCGGGGTTCTGAATGACAGCTTTCAGCTCTCAGCCTTGGCTTCCAGCCCGAGTTTGTACCAACTTAGCTGCAACCCTTAGAATCTGAATGAGCAGTATAGGAGCAGGAGATTGGATCGTGTTCCCGGAACTGCTAACTACCGATGAGCGAACACGCATCAGGTTCCCATAGCAGCCCGCAGCCGGTTTCGCCTGCGTGGCAGAGAATAGAGAGGGCGCGCCACCCGCAGCGGCCTTATCCAATGGACTTTATCGAGCGGATCTTTACGGATTTCAGCGAGATTCACGGGGATCGCGCGTTTGGCGACGATGCTGCAGTAGCGTGCGGTATGGCGCGGCTGGGCGATGACGAGGTGATGGTCATCGGGAATCGCAAGGGCGGGAGCACGAAGGAGCGGGTGAAACGCAACTTCGGCATGCCGCACCCCGAGGGCTACCGGAAGGCGCTTCGCTGCATGAAGATTGCTGAGAAGTTCGGGCGGCCGGTTGTCAGCTTCATCGATCTGCCGGGCGCTTATCCGGGACTGGGCGCTGAGGAGCGGGGTCAGGCGGAGGCGATTGCGCGAAACATCCTGGAGATGTCGCGGCTGCGGGTTCCCACGATTTCGATTATCAGCGGCGAGGGCGGTTCGGGCGGCGCGTTAGCCCTGGCGGTCAGCGATCGCGTGCTGATTCTGGAGAACGCGCTTTACTTCGTGATTACGCCCGAGTCGTGTGCGGCGATCATGTGGCGCGATGCGGCGCACAAGCAGCAGGCCGCGGAGGCGATGCGGATTTCAGCGCCGGAGGTCGCGGCGCTCGGCTGTGTCGACGAGATCATCGGCGAGCCGCCGGGCGGCGCGCATTCAGATCATCCGGCTGGAGCGGGCATTGTCGGAAGCGTGATCAGGCGGCATCTGGATGAGTTGAAGCAGATGCCCGTGGATGCGCTGGTGGCTGCGCGGCAGGAGAAGTTCCGCAAGATCGCGCAGTGTTACACGGAAGAGCAGTAGCGCGCCAGGTCGCACATGCCAATCTGTCTCGCATTCTTGACGACTGATCGGGGACGGCAGTGAGCGCAATCCAGCGCAGAGGCAAACTGCGCGCGTACCTCGAATTCATCGCGGCGATTCTCTACTATTTTGTGGTGCGCTCGTTTGCGCGCAATGCGTCCATCGCGATTCAGCGGGACGCCTGGCAGCCGCTGGTAGAGCAGGTCCTGTTTGTGGCGCTGCTGATTCTGGGCTATGCGGCGTTTGGGGCGTTGTTCGATCGGCAGCCACGCTCGATTGCCGCACAGGGATTGCCGCTACGCCCGGGATGGCTTGGCGAAATCGGCATAGGCGCGGCGATCGGATGGGGCGCAGTTGTGGTTTGCGTTTTGCCGATGTTGCTGATCGGCGGCATCGCGGTGGTTATCACGTCACCTCGCGTGGCTTGGGGATGGCTGGTTGCAGACTTGGCGTACTTCGCTCTGCTGGCGCTGGGCGAGGAAGTGGCATTCAGGGGCTATGGATTTCAGCGGTTCGCTGCCGTGGTCGGGTCGTCGGGAGCGGCGTTCGGGTTCGCACTGTTCTACGCGATTGTGCGGGCGATGCAGCCGGGATCGACAAATGCGAGCATTGCAATTTCGGTGGTCTATAGTTTCCTGCTGACGACGGCCTATCTGAGGACTCGAGCGCTGTGGGTGAGCGGGGGGCTGAACTTCGCCTGGAAGGCTTCGCAGGCCTTGATCTTCGGGCTGACAGTTGCCGGAGTGAGCAGCCACTCCCCGATTATTGAGGGCAATCCGATGGGGCCGTTCTGGCTCACAGGCGGCGGCTACGGACTGGACGCTAGCTGGTGGGCTTGCGTGGTGCTTCTCGTGGCTTTCGCGGTTCTGCATCGTGCCACGCGAGAGCTTGATTTCCGGCACAACGCGCCGGTGTTTGTGCCTGCGGGGATTCCTGTCGATCTCGATGCGGCGGCGCGCAAGCAGCACGAAGCGGCGATGGGACAGGCTGCGGAACCTGCGTCGCCGAGCCTGGTTCAGATTCTTCCCGCTGCTGCGCCACCTGTAGAGCCGACGCCCGCATCAGATTCATCAGTTGATCGGGAAAATCAGCTCTGATTTCGGTCAAATCTCCCGGTCCAGTTTTCCGTTTTGGGGTCCCAGGTTTCCGGTTGGAATCACAGATTTGACCTTTACCCTGAAATGGCACTACCGTTAGCTCAGTGCCAGGTGCAGCATGGGAGGACGCCCATGGTCAGGCATTCATTGATACCCGCAGATTTTTCGTTTGTTGCTCGCGTGTTTTCAGCTACTTGCAGTTGTGTGCTGGTAGCCGCTTTCGGCGCTTCAGCTCCTCGCGCGGCAGCGCAGGCCATCACAATTGATACGCGCACCGGGAATGTATCCACTGGCGGCACTGTCGTGGATCGCCGCTACGCCCAGATTACGCCAACCAAAGTTGAGCTTCCCAAGACTGCGCTGGATACAAAAACCCGGCTGGAACTGATCCGGGTTCTGCAGTCGGAGCAGGGCTTCGCTATGCGGCCCTTTCCGCGCGGGCATAAGGGGCTGACAATCCAGGCGAACGGCAAGCTGACCCCGGCCGGCGAAGGCTACCTCGGTATGGTGACCCAGTATGGGATGAGCGCCAAGCCGGGCGATGCGGTGGTGCTGACGGATATCAAGTTCGACAAGAACAAGATGGTGTTCATGATCAACGGCGGGCCTGATCTGAAGCACCGGTTCCTTCGCCACATTCAGCTCGGCACGGGCACGCAGATGACGCCGATGGTGCAGGGCGGAGACGAGAGCGAGCCCCAAGGCGCGCGGCTGACGCTGACGTTCGAGGGTGGGGTTCCGAGCATGACAGCGTCGCAGGTGAAGGCGCTGCTGTCTCCACTGATCTCGTTCGACGTAAAGACGCCGATCCAAGCTTTTACGGATACGCTTCCGCCGAAGTTGAAGGAAGCCATTCTGAACCATGACGTGTGGGTTGGGATGAGTACCGACATGGTGCTCTTCGCCAAGGGCCAGCCGCAGAAGAAGGTCCGGGAAGTTGACGGGCAGATGCCATTTGAGGAATGGATTTATGGACAGGCTCCTCAGCCGGTGGAATTCGTAAGGATCAATGGCAATCGGGTGATCCGCGTCGAGGTGGCCAAGGTTGGCGAGACTCCACAGATTTTCGACCAGGACGTAGTGGAAGGGCTCATGCGTGCCGATGGCAAGCCGGTCGTCGCCACAGCAGAACAGCAGCGAACTCGCACGGTGCAGATGGGCGACGTGGACCGTGATCCCGACCGTCAGGCTCCAGCTCCGCCTCCGACATTGACTGCCCCAGGAGAGCAGCTGCCCGATACCGCAAAGACCTCTGCAGGGCAGATGAAGCCGGTTCAGTTTCCGAAGCAGAAGCCAGATGACTACCCCGACGTAGCCGCCGCGAGGCGGGCCGATCAGGCGAAAGCGGCGGAGGCTGCCAATAAGGACGATTCGGGAGCGACCAAAACGGATGCGGCGAAGGATGCAGCCAAGACAGCGCCTACACTGGGATCGCCCTCTGCGCCGGCTGCTCCAGCCGACCAGCAGCCTCAGTAATCGAAGGCTGATGTAAACTGAAAGGCAGCGAGTCCAGCTGCCTTCCGCCCAAATTCTTGTGCAGAGGTAAATGACCGCGCCGTTGAAGCCGCGTGCAGAGGTGTTGCGCGCGTGGGCAGAGACAATCTTCTGAAGGAGAAACACCCTCACCATGGCCAAGATTGCCAAAACTGGCGACCGCAAGAAAGCGATGGACACGACGAAGTCCACCGATTGCCCCAAGTGCAGCAAACCGACGCGAATTGTAAAGCGAGTAAAGGACCGCGAGCGCGGTGTTCCGGGAGGCGTGTATATCTCCTGCTCTGCCTGCGACTTCTACGAAAAGCTTTAAGTGATGATGTAAGTCTCAGCTAATGAGAAAGCCCGGCGATGGCCGGGCTTTCTGCTTTTGGAGCACCTGCCGAAGACGCGGAAAAGCCACCATACCTTTGATTGGCTCGGAAGTTGATAGCCCACGCTTTCGCCCGAACGCCTTAGAATTGGCGGCGATGCTCCGACGTCCGATCTGCAGGCGACTGGAAAAAACGGGATGGAAGTGGAGCTGCCTTGTACTGCTCTGCGCAGCCGTTCATGGCGCCGCGCAAATCACTCCAGCTGACGGGTCGCCCTCTCCAAAGCTGATACCGCGCACGAAGGCGGAGCGCGATGCGCAATATGCATTCCACCATCGTATTCTGCTCAACGTCCAGGTCACCGATTCGTCCGGGCACGCCGTGACGGGGCTGAATGCGTCCAACTTCACTTTGCAAATCAGCAACAAGCCTCAGCCAATCACCTCGTTTCAGGCGATCGAGGATGGAGGAACAACGGCGCACGCGCATGCATTCTTCCTGATTGACATGTTGAACAACTCCGCTCGCGATCTTGCCAAGGCCCAAAAGGCAATTAATGCGCTGGGTGGTCGATCGCTTCCTTTACCCACCTCTCTTGTCGTTCTCAATGAAAGAGGAACCGAGGTGAGGAGCCCCTCGCGGAATGCCGAGGAACTCGCTGCAGAACTGGCGCAGGTCACGAAAGGCTTTCATCAGAGCGAATGCACAGAAGACTGGAACAATGCCGCTCTCGGCAAGGCCGTCGCCACCATGGGTTCATTGAGCGATATCAATCGCTCTAAGAGCCGGGAAGAAATCGCCGAGAGGATCAGTGACTGTCTGAACAGGAAGTATCAGCTTTCGTTTACCTCGCTTCTGGGTTTTGCACATCACCAGCAGGATGTGCCAGGCCGTGCCATCCTCATCTGGATCGGGCCGGGATGGCCGATTCTGTCAGGCAGCGATTTCTCTTCCGAGACACCATATGCGCGCGAAAGCTTCTTTGCGAACCTCGTCAATGCATCGACGGAACTTCGGGAGGGACAGGTAACGTTGCATGCGGTTTCGTGGCCCGCTTTATCGCCGATATCTAAATTGAACTACTCCGAGCTGGACATTGTGCGCAGCATATCGATGGCGGCCCAAGCGAGCGCACGCAGTGTGGCCATGCCGGTGCTGGCGCACCATAGCGGAGGTCAGGTCTACTTGCGTGAGAAGAATCTGACACCAGAGCTGGCCACATGCCTTGCGGATGCGAACTCCTACTACGTTCTCGGCTTCGACTCAGCACCGTCCGCGATCCCCAATGAGTTTCGCGAGATCAGAGTAATTATCGATAAACCCGCCGTTACAGTCCGTACCAACACCGAGTACTATGCACAGCCGTAAGAGATCATGGTCTGGTATTTAAGTCGTTGGGAATGGAAGGTTCGGGGACGACTCGACCGGATCCCTCCGCTGAATTCGCACTTGTCAACCTCACCGCCCGCGCCCCCCCGCCTAAGTGCCTGATTCCATTCTGAAAATTCCTTCCCGTCATTTTGCAGGCTAATTATCCTCTTCAGCGCACAATGGAATTGCAGTCGAATCTAATTCAATTCACCACTGCAATCGCTATCAGCTGGCCAGCCCACTGCACCACGGAGTGAGCACACCCGACCCACGCCAACTCGCAACACGGCCAAACGCTTACAACGCTAACTCGCGTTCAACCACCGCAAACGACGAGCAACGACTACGAACTGATCTCTGATCACTGACTAAAGGAGACCCATGGCGCCTCGATGCAATCAAACTCTCGAAAACGGCCAACGCTGCAGCGCACCCGCAATCTTCACCTCAAAATACTGCTGCCATCACGATCCGCAACTCCTCGCGCTTAAAGAAGTCAGGCCGAAAGACCACGAGGCCCAGCCCTTGATACTCCCGCAGCTCGTGGACAAGACCTCCGTGTTTGCCGCCCTCAACGTGGTTCTGCAGGCGCTCTCTGAGGGCCGCATCAAGCACTCCGTCGCCCACACTCTGCTCTCCGCGATCAGATTCGCCTCCCGTCTGCTGACCGAAATCGCAGAGGCAGGTCTCTCCGTTCACCCAACCCGGCAAGCTGCCGCGCGACCCGCCGTGCAGTCCGTAGCCCGTCTCGCCGCATCGCGCGATTCACAACTCGACCCGCAAAAGAGAGCAAAGATCTTTCGCTCCTCCTATGAGTCATCAGACAAATTCGTTGAGCAGATGATGGAGCAAGCCCATCAGTTTCTGGCCAAGAGCCCCCGGCCAGATCCCGCATTCATGCGCGCCTAAACCTCGCGACATCTATTAAGTACAAAAACGATCAAAAAAGGAGAATCAGCACAGGCACGCATCGCATGGTTGGATTCAGCCATCCAGACCACCCACAGCCCGGCCTAACGAGAAAAACACCGCAGAATTCCCAACAATCCGATGCCCGGAAATCCCCACCGCTCACCACTAAGACCCGATCCCTGCCTGTACGGTGAAGCCAGATCCCCCCAGCCTCCAAACGTCGAGAGCCGGGTGCCCCAGGTCTCCCGATTTTGGAGATCTGGGATACGACAAAATCCGCCTTTGATCGTCGTTTTGAAAGTGCACGGCTCAGCCGCGCAGTGAATCCGCTACAATCCTTCAGCCATTTCTTTCAGAATCGCCGGGTGCCCCAGGTCTCCCGATTTTGGAGACCTGGGATACGACAAAATCCGCCTTTGATCGCCGTTTTGAAAGTGCACGGGTCAGCCGCGCAATGAATCCGCTATAACCCTTCAGCCATTTCTTTCAGAATCGCGCTCGCAGCTTCACCTGGATCGGCTGCCTGCGTGATCGGTCGTCCGACCACGAGATAGCTGGCTCCGAGGCGAAGTGCTTCGGCTGGCCCTGCGATCCGTTTCTGATCCCCGATCGCCGATCCTGCCGGCCGAATGCCGGGAATGACCAGCACTCCTTCAGACCCGGTAAGCTTGCGGAGTTCTGCGACCTCCTGCGGCGAGCAGACGAACCCGCGAATCCCCGCTTGCATTCCCATCTTTGCGAGAAGCTCGACCTGAGAGGAGGGAAGACGGCCAACGCCCGTTGCATGAAGCTGTCCTGCGTCCATGCTGGTGAGCACGGTGACGGCCAGTAGCTCAGGCGGATGAACCGCGCCGGCGATTGCGTCTTTCGCCGCCGAGAGCATGGCAGGACCTCCACTTGCGTGCAGCGTGAGCATGCGCGCGCCGAGCTTTGCCGCGGAGCGAACCGCGCCTGCGACGGTGTTGGGAATATCGTGCAGCTTGAGATCGAGAAATACATTCTTGCCTGAAGCGACAATCTTCTCGACGATGGCCGGGCCGGCGGCGACGTAGAGTTCGAGTCCTACCTTGAACCAGGAGCAGCTGTCGCCGAGCTGCTCGACAAGCCGGATGGCAGCATTTGCATCCTGCACATCCAGCGCAACGATGAGGCGCTCGCGTGCGAGTGCGATCGGATCAGTTCCGGTTCTCAGTAAGTCAGTCTGCGGGATTGCCATAGATTCATCGTAACGCGAGATGAGAGTTCTGCGAATCTGTATCGGAACCTGTCAGTGAAAGTCGTGCGATCGCATGTCGGCGGAGGTGATGTCGATGTGTCGGATGCGCTTCGCTTTGACATGGATGACGCCGCCCTGCATTTGCAATGTGCCTTCAATGTCGAGGAAGCGATTGCGGGTGATGACGACTCGATCGCTTTCGAAGAGGTCGGGAGTGATGATGATGTTTGCGATTCCGGTTTCGTCTTCCATTGAAAGGAAGACAAAGCCCTTCGCGGTGCCGGGGCGCTGGCGCGCGATGACACAGCCTGCGATGCGAACAAAGCTGTTGTTTTCGCAATGCATAAGGTCTTCCGCGGAGCGATAGCCCCGGGCGCGAAGTTGCGGGCGGTGATAGGCGATCGGGTGTGGTCCGCAGGTGAGGCCTGTGCCGGAGTAGTCGGCTGCCAGGCGCTCGTCAGTTGTCATCTGACGCAAAGGCAGTTTGTAGTGTGCAGGTGGAGCGCCGGAGGCTCGAAGAAGCGGGCCGACTGGACGCCCGACTTGCTCGACCTGCCAGAGAGCGTCGCGGCGATGCTGGACGGCTGAGATGGAGTTGAGCGCGCCGATCTGCGCGAGGAGCACGAGATCTTTCCTGTTGAGCTCGGGAACGCGCGCAGCGAGATCGTCGACGGAGCGGAAGGGGCCGTTTGCATTGCGCATGGCTGTGATCGCTTCGGCGGTGGACTGGCGGAGGCCTTTGGCATAGTTCAGTCCGATGCGAACGGAAAGGGATCCGTCGGGTTCATGTTCGATAGTGCAGAGAGGCTCTGAACGCTGGATGCACATCGGGCGCACCTTGAGGCCGTGGCGCTGGGCATCTTTGATGAGCACCGCTGGGGCATAGAATCCCATGGGCTGATTGTTGAGAAGGCCGCAGAGAAAGGCCGCGAGATAGTAGACCTTCAAGTAAGCGGAGGCGTAAGCGATGAGGGCGAAGCTGGCGGCATGCGACTCGGGGAAGCCGTACATTGCGAACGATGAGATTGCCTGGACGATGATGTCCTGCTCGGCCTTACCGATGCCGTTCTGTGTCATGCCGGAACGGAGGCGGCCTTCGAGGTTGCGCATGCGCTGCATTGATCTGCGCATGCCGACAGCTCGGCGGAGCTCTTCAGCTTCAGATCCCGAGAAGTTGGCCACGACCATTGCCATTCGCAGAAGCTGCTCCTGAAAGAGCGGGACACCAAGCGTTCGCTTGAGCACGGGCTCTAGCAGCGGGTGAGCGTAGGAGACTTCTTCCAAGCCCTGGCGGCGGCGCATATAAGGATGCATCATCTTGCCGACGATGGGGCCGGGGCGGATGATAGCGACCTGCACGACGACGTCATAAAAACAATTAGGCGCGTTGTGGGGGAGTGATGCCATTTGCGCGCGGCTCTCGACTTGGAACATGCCGACTGTATCGGCGTTACGGAGTGTTTTATAGACGAGAGGATCTTCAGGGAGTGCGGCAAGATCGACGTTGGTGTTGTAGTGACGCGGGATGAGTTCCAGCGAGTCTTTAAGTACAGCCATCATGCCGAGGCCGAGAAGATCGACTTTGATGAGGCCGAGGTCGGCGCACTCTTCCTTATCCCATTGGACAACAGTACGGCCGGGCATGGACGCACGCTCGATTGGGACAATGCGGTTAAGCATGCCTGCGCAGATGACCATGCCGCCGGAGTGCTGGCCGAGGTGGCGCGGAAGGTCGGAGATTTTTGAGCAGAGCTCGAGGTATTTGGAGACTCGCGGATTGCGAATATCGAAGCCGGCGTTGCCGAAGTGTTTGTCCATGGTGTCGTTGGCGCCGCGCCACTCCCAGTGGCCGACCAGGCTGGAGATTTTCGTGAGCTGCTGGTCGTCGAAGCCTAGAGCTTTGCCGACTTCGCGCGCGGCGGAGCGGCCGCGATAGGTGATGACATTGGCGGTCATGGCAGCGCCGAGCGCGCCGTATTTCTCGTAGATGTGCTGAATGACTTTTTCCCGTTGGTCGCCTGAGGGGAGGTCTAGGTCGATGTCGGGCCACTCGCCGCGGCTCTCGCTGAGGAAGCGCTCGAAGAGCAGCTCCATGCCGATGGGGTCGACTGCGGTGATTTCGAGGGCGTAGCAGACGACGGAGTTTGCGGCGGAGCCGCGGCCCTGAACGAGAAAGCCGTTTTGCTGGCAGTAGCGGATGATGTCCCAGACGATCAGGAAGTAGCCGGCGAAGCCGAGTTGTGCGATAAGGGCGAGCTCATGTTGAGCTTGCTTGTGAGCGCGTTCGAGAAGTGGCCTTTTGAGAGCGGAGCTGAAGCGTTTGCGGATTCCTTCGTCGACTCGTTTGGCGAGGAAGCTGTCCATAGTTTCGCCATCTGGAATTGGAAAGCGGGGGAATTCGTAGCCGAGATTGTTGAGGGTGAATTCAAGGCGCTCGCTGATGATGCGCGTGTTGGCGATGGCCTCAGGAATATCGCGGAAAAGGGCATGCATTTCGCGGGAGGAGCGCAGGTGGCGGAGGCAGTTTCTGCTGAGGAGGCGGCCTGCTTCGTGGAGAGTGGTGTGGTTACGGATGGAAGTGAAGACGTCGAGGAGTTCGCGATCGTGCTGCGTGGCGCAGCGCACGCCGTTGGTGGCGACGATGGGGATGCACAGCTTAGAGGCGAGGCCGAGGAGGGAGATGTTGCGTGATTCCTGCTCGCGCTGATGATGGCGCTGGAGTTCGACATAGAGGTTGCTGCGGCCGTAGATGGAGATGAGGCGATCGAGCTGTTGTGCGGCTGCGGTTTCGCCATCGCTAGCGAGAGCGGAGGCAAGCGGGCCTTCTTCGCCGCCGGTGAGGCATATGAGTCCTTCGGAGAATTCTTCGAGGTCGTCGAAGATGGCGGCGCCTTCGGCCTTGGTGTTTTCACGCATTTTGAAGCGTGTGATGAGCTGGCATAGGTTTTGATAGCCAGTTTGAGATTTGCAAAGTAAGACAATGCGCGGGGGCTCGTCAGGACAATGGTTGGGAAGATGCGCGGGAGGAGTGAGGCGGAGGCCGAAGGAGGAGACGGCGATTTCGGCTCCGATATGGGCTTTGACTTCATTGTTTTTGGCGGAGGTGTGGAAGCGAGCGACTCCGTATAGGCCGTTGCGGTCTGTCAGAGCCATGGCCGGCATGTTGATTTCGAGTGCGCGCTCGACGTAGGACTCGGGGGCAGACGCGGCTTCAAGAAAGCTGAAGGCACTTGAGGCGTGCAGCTCAATGTAGTCTTCGGCGTGATTGCGCGTGAGGATATGGAGTGTGGGGCTGGATGCGAGGTCAGTCATAGTAGGCATCCAGGAGCCACTTGCCGTTGAGATGGTCGTGGACGAGAAGGCAGGAAATGGATTCGCCATTGGCGGCAGTGGCCATAACGTCCCACTCTTCGATGTCCCAGCGATCGACGTCCCACCAGGAGCCGCTGGATTGCCACGGCCCGTAGGCTACTGATACTTCGAAGCGACTGGGGCCATCGCGAAAGATTGCAGGTTGCCCGGAGTGGATCTGCATGGAGAGTGGGTGCGGTGGCCGGATGCGACGTAATGATGTGCACGTCGTTGAAGTTTGTTTAGGCTGGCTGGGTTGATTCCTCACAATGAAGTCGCGCATCTCGAAACTGCCTGGGCAGTGTGAGTCCAGGAGGGCAGGGTAGCCGACGCGATCGGAGCCGACCATGGCTTTGAGACGGGCGAGCGTGACATCGAGGCGGGATGGCTCTGGTGCCTGAGGGGCGAATAGCCCGAGCTGAATGTTTGATTGATGTCCGACATCGGCGGTCAAGGTAAGGGATATGATGGCGGCCTGCGGGGGATGCGCGGCAAGTTCGAGCTGGAGAAGCTTAAGCAGAAATTTACGGTCGGTAGATGGGATTGCGGGTTGGAGCCGGCGCTTATATGTAAGGGAATGCTCAAGCGACATTTCGATATGAATGGAAGCGAGTGACAGCGCGCGGCATAAGGCTCGACCAATTAGATTCCCGATCATATTTGCGCCGATGAAGAGAAGAGCGTCGAGCTGCTCGATGTGGTTTTCGAACTCGATGTGCTCTTTGAGCTCGAAATTCTCTTCTAGGGGCTGAAAGGTGTGGCTGGCGTTGCCGCGTGCGAGAGAGAGCCAAGTGCGCGATAGCTGGCCCATGCGAGGAATCATTTCTTCTTCGGGCAGTGCTGCCAGTTCGCCCAGCGTGGAGATACCCCAGAGCGCGAAGGTTTGGTAGTGGTCGAGATCGAGATGGAGAGCGTTGATGGGGATAGATGCGAGTGCAGCGGCCTCACTGTCGGTGGGAATTACAGAGATGCCGCGAGCGAATTCGGAATGAATGCGGGCAGTGTGGAAGTTGGCGCTGATGGTGATGGAAGCGCGGAAGCCTGAGGAGTCGATGGTGTCACGAAGACGATGGGCGATTTGTTCTGGTGGCCCGAAGAGAAGCTCGGAACCGGCTATGTCGAGGACGAAAGAGCAGGCGTGCTCGGCGAAGACTTCTTCGATGCGAGGAGAGAATTGCGAGAGGGTTTCGAGAAGGACGGTTCGTGCTGAGGCTTCGGTTTCAAGAGAGCGGGAGAGGATGGGGATACTGCCGAAGTCTTCGACTTCAAGACGCGTCATGCCGGGCATGAGGCCCCGCTTACGCGCGTGCGTGTTCAGAGCGCAGACACGCTCCTGAGGCGGCGATCCCGAGAGGATGACAACAGGAGAGGATTGCAGATCGGGCCTAAGGCGCAGGATGGACTGCGCGGGGAATTCCGCAACATGGATACCGGCATAGAGGTCGGCGGGTTTCATGCGCGCTTCGTAGCCTCCCATGCAGTTTGTGCTGTCCAGATTGAAGCAGGCGGTTTGCGATCGATAGATGTGATGGGCGAGAAGCGTTCGCGCCGGCGCTGGACTGTGTAAGTGAAGTTGCGAATGACGGTGCCACATGCGGAATCAACGGCGGCTTGCTGGCACTCGAGCACAACGGCTGCGCTGGATTGGGCGAAGGGGGCTTTCCCGAGCACGAGGAGGCTGCAGCGGGTGCGCTCGGCTGCCTGGCGATAGCGGAACCAGGTGGCGAGGGGAATGCGACGGCCGTGCTCGATGGATTCGTCGGCGAGGTCGAGGACGATGGAGGAAAAGCCACCGGATTGCAATAGGAGATCGGTGGCGCGCAGGGCCTGATCGAGGCGGGTCCATGGCTGTGCATTGTTTTTTCTGTTGGATGGAGAGCGATCCGGTTTGGTTTTGGTTTTGTCTGTGCAGCGGACCCATAGGAGGTGATCGATGGAGACACCACTGGCTGCGGCTGATTCGGGATCGAGAGAATCTTTGGCGTCGATCCAGGCGCACACGGAACCCTCGCTGGTGCGTTGTGCTAGGGCGGAGAGAGCAATACTGGTGCGGCCCGAGGAGGCGGGGCCGGTGAGTTCGGTGATGGCACCCACAGGGATTCCGCCATTGAGGAGTTGGTCGATTTGATCGATGCCAGTGGGGACGACTTCGCGAATGGTTTTGGGGGAGGGAGTGAGCGCGGAGGGATAGCGGTGCTGGAAAGCGGTTTCGATACGTTGGCGAATTGCGGCGGAGGAAGGCATGGCTTAAGGCTAGTTTCGCCTTTTATTCGCTATAGATTCGGATAGATCGGGGAGCGTTGTCAATGGGCAATTCTGTGGAAAGCTCAATGGCCGTTGGAGCGGCGGAGTTGAATCTATGCAGCTTTGCATCAATAGGTTACGCAAATAATCTGAAGCTTTATTCCATGGGTGTAAGATGTGCTGTGAAGTGCCGGAGGAATGGTGCTTCGTACGTCAGACGCATGCCTACGATGGACTCACGTTTCCGATAAACCTCAAGAATCACTTCAACTAAATAATCAACGTGGCTCTGCGTGTATACGCGGCGCGGCATAGCGAGACGGACGAGATCCATCTGCGCGGCAGCGGCGAACATAAGAGTTCCGATTTCGACGGAGCGGATGCCACCTTCGAGATAAAGTTCGGCGGCGAGGGCGACGCCCGGGAACTGTTCGGATGGGATGTGAGGGAGAAAAGCGCGCGCGTCGATATAGATGGCGTGACCGCCGGGAGGCTGGACGATGGGGACTCCGCCTGCGGAGATGTGGTTGCCGAGGTAGGCTGTGGAAGCAATGCGGTAACGGAGGTAGTCCTCCTGAAGGGCTTCCTGGATGCCAACCGCGATGGCTTCGAGATCGCGACCGGCGAGGCCTCCGTACGTGGGGTAGCCTTCGGTGAGAATGAGCAGATCTTTCTCCTGCTGCGCGAGGATGTCGTTGTTGGTGCAGAGAAAGCCGCCGATGTTGGCCATGCCGTCTTTCTTGGCGGACATGGTGCAGCCGTCGCCGTAGCGGAACATCTCCTGCGCGATTTCTTTCGGAGTCTTGTCGGCGTATCCCGGCTCGCGGAGCTTTATGAACCAGGCGTTTTCGGCAAAGCGGCAGGCATCGAAGTAGAGCGGAATATTGTTGCGCTTGCAGACGGCGCTTACTGCACGGATGTTCTCCATCGATACGGGTTGGCCGCCTCCGGAGTTGTTCGTGACGGTGAGCATGACTAGAGGGACGCGATCGCGGCCAATGCGGGCGATGAGCGCTTCAAGTGCTGCGACGTCCATGTTGCCCTTGAATGGATAGCTGAGCGCGGGCTGGCGGCCTTCAGGGATGAGGAGGTCGACTGCTTCAGCGCCGACGAACTCGACATTGGCGCGCGTGGTATCGAAGTGCGTGTTGTTAGGGACGATGTCGCCCTTCTTGCAAGCCACGCCGAAGAGGATGCGCTCGGCGGCACGCCCCTGGTGAGTGGGGATGACATGGTTGTAGCCGACAATGTCCTGCACGGAGGAGCGGAATCGATCGAAGCTGCGGCTGCCGGCGTAGCTCTCGTCGCCTTCCATCACGGCGGCCCACTGGTGGGTGGACATCGCGCCGGTGCCTGAATCTGTGAGGAGGTCGATGAGGACGTCATCGGCGTGGAGGAGGAAGAGATTGTAGTGCGCAGCTTTGAGGAACTGTTCGCGCTGAGCACGGGTAGTCCAGCGAATGGGTTCGACGCTCTTGATGCGAAATGGTTCGATGATGGTCTTGACGGGCATGGCTTTCTCTGAAGGGATAAGGGTACGACAGGCGAGCTTCTAGCTGCTAGCTTCTAGTCCTGACGGACTGAGAGAGGCTCTTCGGAGACGACAGGCAGTCATGCTCATAGCGATTAAGCAGCGATGCTGCCTCACGCGTGGATTGTTCGCGTGGAGATTGAGAACGCGTTTGCGGGATTGTTAGTGAAAAGCGTGCGAATCTCGGCTTCGGTGAATCCGGCTGCTCGGAGCGCGGGAATGAACTCGGTGAAGACAGTTTCATAGGTACGGAAAGTGCCGCCATGCGGCTCACCAACGTGGTACCAGCCGGCGTCTTGCGAAACGAGTACATGATTCAGCAGGCCTTCGCTCTTCATCCTCTTCACAAGGTCAACGTGCTTCGTCAAGGTTGCAGTACTTACTCCGTCGAAGGAGACCCAGGCGCCCGCGCGAGCAGCCCTGATATGTTGTGACGGGTCCGTCTCATTTTGTGCATGGATCCAGATCCACGCCGAGGGGTGAATTCCGGCCTTCTGCAATTCTGACAGCTGTTCGAAGGCAGACACTGCGGGCCCGGTGTGGGCGCCGATGGTCAAGCCGGTGTGGCGATGAGTCACGGCGGCGGCACGAATCAGCTTCTGCTCGGCGGGTGTGAGCGGGCCGCCGCTGAAGCCTAGCTTGATAAGACCTGGCCGAATCCCCGTTCCCTCGATGCCGTTCTTTGCCTCCTTAATCCAACGATGCGAGAGAGCAGTAATGGAATCGGTGAAGACGTAGGGCGGCAGAAATTTCGCATCGATCGCCGCATAGTTTCCGGTCACTGTAAGGATGTGGAGACCGGTCTCGTCAGAGAGCCTTTTCAGCAGGCGCGGATCTCTTCCTAGTGCGACAGCCGTGCAATCGACAAAGGTTCGGCAACCAAGGCTCTTGATCCGCTCCAGGTAAGGACGCGTGACTTTGACGACTTCATCGAGATCGTATGTCCAGGGATGGTCGCCGCGGTCCGCAAGGGGCTGAAAATTGGCCAGTATATGTTCGTGGGAGAGAGTGAAGCCCATTTCACCGGAGCGGACGGGCCCTCGCACCGTCATGATGATGCGATCGGGTGATGCGTTGAGCTGGCGGGAGAAGGCGAGACCTGCAGCAGCGCCGGACATCGACCTGAGAAGGTGCCGTCTCGAAAACATAGGACCTCGTTTCGCAAAAAGCGATCATTCATCCGGCTCGCCGGTGGAGGCTGGGCTCGTTTGATGCCGTACAAAATTGCCCGATCGACGAAGCTTTACGAGTGACGAATGATTAGCCTTTTCGAGTTACATTTAACTACGAACGCAACGAGGAATCCATGCCTGGAACTGCATCATCCTTGCCTATTTCTGCGGTTGAACGGAGTATCCAGCCACAGCTCAAGTGGGCGGTGGGCGCAAGAGAAAGAGGGCTGAAACCAGTAGATCCCGGACTGGAGGCGAACCGCCGGAGGATGGTGGAACTGCTTGGCGAGCTGGCGCCGGCGGAGGGATTTCATGCGACGATCCTGGACGGCGTGAAGCTGAGACGGTCGAATCTGAGCGAGCCGAGAACACCGGTCTTGTACGAGCCCAGCGTCTATTTTGTCGCGAGCGGGCGCAAGAGGGGCTATGTCGGCGATCGGTGCATTGTGTATGACGCCAATCATTACCTTGTGCTCTCGGTACCGCTTCCGTTCGAGTGCGAGGCCGAGACGGAGAAGGGGGAACCGCTGCTTGGAATCTCAGTTCGACTGGATGTCGGCATCATCAGCGAACTTGCAGCAAGTGTGGATCGCTTCACGAAGGCACAGCCGGCGTATGACGTGGCCTGTGTGCATGCAACCCCTCTGGATGTGGCGCTGGGCGACGCGGTGGTTCGACTGTTGGAGACGCTTCGGTCTCAGGAAGAAGCGGTGGTCCTGGGGCCTTCCATCAAACGCGAGATTACGTATCGCGTCTTATGCGGTCCACGCCAGGAGACTTTGCTGGCGATGCTGGGAAGAAATGGTGACCACACGCGGATTCATTCTATTCTTCGCGCGATGCACGTGAGGTTTGCAGAGCCGCTGACCGTCGCAGGTCTGGCTGCGGAGGCCGGGATGAGCGTTTCGGCTTTCCACCATCGCTTCAAGGAAGTGACTTCCACTTCGCCGCTGCAGTACTTGAAGGCGGTTCGGCTGCACAAGGCGCGGATGCTGATTCTGCACGATGGGGTTGGGATTGCGGTTGCGGCAGATCGAGTTGGTTATGAGAGTGCGTCGCAGTTCAGCAGGGAGTTCAAGCGACTCTTCGGCCACAGTCCGACCGCGGAGGCGTGACGCGAGGCGCACAGCGACACCGTGATTCGGAGCGTGCGACAGGCGAGCTCTCGCTAATATCTGGCTCGGGGCGTGCGGGAGATTGTATTGACTGAATCAAAACTGGCGGAGAGGGTGGGATTCGAACCCACGTTAGAGTTTCCCCTAAACACGCTTTCCAAGCGTGCGCCTTCAACCACTCGGCCACCTCTCCAATGTGTGCTGCTGCAGGGCTGCTGCGGCAGAAACTGCTGCAAGGGAACGCGGCAGTCTGAGTAGTCGTACATCTTGAATCTATCACATTGAGTTAATGCGGATTGAGGGCCGGAGCTGCGCGCAGGGATGAGGCGCAAGTGTGCGTGGATGGCGGATGAAATCGTTTACTTCACGCGGCAAGTCGTATATATTTCCGCTTTGCTCGCGACAAGCTGTTTTAAGCGGGCCTAACAAGAAAGAGGATCACAATGTCTCGTTTTTCGCGGCGCGATTTGATTGTGTCCGGTCTGGGATTTTCGGCTGCTTCGTTGATGGCGCGTTCGGCGTGGGGACAGACGGCGGCGATGATGTCGGCTTCTGCGGAGGCGCTGTCGGCGGTGGCTCCCCGGGAACATCTGCAGTTTGATTTCGGATGGAAGTTTACGTTCGGGAACGGCGAGGATCCGGCGAAGGACCTGGACTTCGGAATGAATCAGGGAGACTTTGCGAAGACGGGCGACTTCAAATTTGCGAAAGAGAAGTTTGACGACTCGAAGTGGCGGACGCTGAATCTGCCGCATGACTGGGCAGTGGAATTGCCGTTTGTGCGCGACAAGGAACTGGAGTCGCATGGGTTTAAGCCGCTGGGCAGGCGGTATCCCGAGACGAGCGTGGGCTGGTACCGGAGGGAGTTCGATATTCCGCAGAGCGACGAGGGGCGGCGGATATGTGTGGAATTCGATGGAGCGTTTCGCGACGTGATTGTCTTTGTGAACGGGTGCTTTATCGGGCGGAACAACAACGGGTATGCACCGTTCCGGTTTGATCTGACTGATTTCCTGCGGTACGGAAAGAAGAACTACATCGTGGCGCGCGTGGATGCGAGCTTTGGCGATGGGTGGTTCTATGAGGGGGCAGGAATTTATCGGCATGTGTGGCTGTCGAAGACGGACGCGCTGCACCTGGGCAAGTGGGAGAGCTATGTGCGGTCGGAGGTGTCGGGCAGCAACGCGACGCTGACCCTGGCGACGGTAGTGCAGAACGAGGGAGAGAAGGCAGAATCGGCCAAGGTGAAGTGGCAGATTGTGGATGCCGCGGGGAAGACGGTTGCGACTGCGGAGGCTCCGGCGCAGCAGGTGAGCGCGGATGGGAGCGCGACGTTTTCGGCGACGGCGAAGATGGCGAATGCGGCGCTGTGGTCGGTGGAGAATCCGAATCTGTATCAGGCGATTGTGACGGTGGAGGCTGGCGGGAAGACTCGCGATGCGGAGCGCGTGAGCTTTGGCGTGAGGACGGCAAAGTTTACGGCGGACAAGGGATTCCTGCTGAACGGGAAGCAAGTGAAGATCATGGGCACGTGCAATCACCAGGATCACGCGGGGATTGGCGCGGCTCTGCCTGATGCGATGCAGTGGTTCAGGCTGGCGGTGTTGCGGGAAATGGGCGGAAATGCGGTGCGCACTTCGCATAATATGCCGACGCCGGAGTGGGTGGATGCGTGCGACCGCATGGGCATGATGATGATGTGCGAGACGCGGCAGATGAGCTCGAATCCCGAGGGGATGGCGCAGCTCGAGGTGATGATCAAGCGCTACCGGAATTCGCCCTCGATCATTTTGTGGTCGGTGGGGAATGAGGAGTTTCTTCTGCAGGGGCCGATGGCGGAGCAGGGCAAGAAGATTGCGACGGAGATGGTGAGGAAGTGCCATGAGCTGGATCCGACACGCGTGGTTTCGGCTGCGGTGAATGGAGATAACAGGCAGGGGATTTCGGATGCGTTCGATGTGCTGGGGTTCAACTATAACCTGAAGAATCCTGAGTCCTATCACAAGGACTTCCCGAATCGGCCGATCTATGGGTCGGAGACTTCGAGCGCGATTGGGACGCGTGGGGTGTACAGCTCAGACAAGCTGCGGAACACGGTGAACTCGTATGACGGCGTAGTGCCGTGGGGCGAAACAGCGGAGGACTGGTGGAAGTACTACGGCGAGCGCGATTGGGCATCGGGCGGATTCGCGTGGACGGGATTTGATTATCGCGGTGAGCCGACGCCGTATGGATGGCCTTCGATCAACTCCCAATTCGGGATCGTAGATATGTGCGGATTCCCGAAGGACAACTACTACTACTACAAGGCGTGGTGGGGTAAGGAGCCGTCGCTCCATGTGTTTCCGCACTGGAACTGGACGGGACGCGAGGGCGACGAGATTGCGGTGTGGGCATACTCAAACCTCGATGAAGTGGAGCTGTTTGTGAACGGGAAGAGCGCGGGGAGCCAGAAGGTTCCGCACCTCGGGCATGTCGAGTGGAAGGTGCGTTACGAGCCGGGTTCTATTGAGGCGCGCGGCAGCAAGGATGGCAAGGTTGTGCTGACTGATAAGCGAGAGACGACCGGGCCGACCGCGGTCATCAAGCTTACAGCGGATCGGATGGACATCAATGCCGACGGCGAAGATGTTGCGGTGATCAAGGTGGAGGCGCTGGACAAGGAAGGACGGCTGGTTCCGCTGGCTGACGATCAAATCGGCTTCAAGGTGACGGGGGCTGGGGCGCTGATTGGCGTGGGGAATGGCGATCCGAATTGCCAGGAGAGCGACAAGGATCCGAAGCGTTCACTGTTCAATGGGCTGGCGCAGGTGATCGTGCAGGCGACAAAGGAAGCTGGGGAGATCATGATCGAGGCTTCGAAAGATACAAGGCGGTCTGATCTTGCACCTGCGACCATAACGATCAGGACGAAGAAGGTGGAGTTGCGGCCGACGGTGGCGTGAAGCCAGCGGGAATAGGGAGTAATAAGCGAACATCTTGGCTTCCAACAGTTCGACAGGGCGCATGCCTATGCGACCTTAGTTTTGATTTGAGCATTCACGTCTTCTGCGTCGAATTACCTCAGTAATTCAACATGTTGCTTGCAGGGCTTCCGCGGTCGCTGCGCAACGGGTATGCTCGTTACCAACTAATCAATCTAGTGTCCGTCGATGAATGGGTATGAGTCTGGCCCACGCATCAGTGCAAGAACAGTCTCACGTCTCGCGTTTGCGGGGCTCTCGGTAAGTTCCAGCCGATTCTGCTTCTTTTCGCACCCTGATCTAGCTCGCAAGTGGGGGCCCCGGATGCAGTCTCGTGCGGGAAAGTGTGGAATTGTCCGGATATCCATATCCAGTCTCATAGGCCTGTTCATCGCATTCGCAATCTCGGGGTGTTCTACTCCATCGGCGCCCATTAAAGCGAAGCTGGCTTCTGGCATTTCTGTCGTGACGCCTTTTGACGGAGCCAATGTTACGTCACCATTCACTTTGACTGCCAGTGCGACCACGTGCGCATCACAGCCTGTGGTCTCCATGAGCTATTCGATCGACGGCGGGCAGGCGATTGCTGAACCAGCATCGTTCAACGCGCAGGTTACGACGACCACCGGTCCTCACATCCTTCACGTAAGGTGCCTGGGACAGGATGTGAGCAGCGAGGTGCTGATGACCATCAACGTGTCCTCGAACCCAACTACGACTCCCGCAGCTGCCACGGCTGCTACTCCGACGTTCTCAGTGCCGTCAGGGACATACTCAAACGCGCAAGCGGTTTCGATTGCCTCCGCGACTACCGGGTCGACGATCTACTTCACGACGGATGGAACCGTGCCATCGACATCGTCTACTCCCTATTCGGGCCCAGTCACAGTTGCAAGCTCGATGACGCTTCAGGCGATCGCGACGGCCCCTGACTATACAAACAGTGCAGTGGCCCAGGCGAGCTACTCGATCTCCGCGCCGAAGAGTCCCTCAACGCCATCCGGTCCTTCCATCCCCTCCTACGCGATCAGCCAGCAAGAGATTCAGCTGCTACCCAGCTGGCGAATCAAGCATGATCCGGGAACTTCCGGCACTTCCACGGGGTCTATGACTCTGGTCAGCGATCCCTCGCTGAGTGGCCAGGCAGCCAAGTTCTACACCACATTCAGCAATGCGGGCGGCGAACTCTATTCGGTTTCATACGGAAACGATACGGACTCCAAGAACTTTGTGTACGACGCGCAGGTGTGGATTGCCGCGGGCAGCACGCTGAGCAATCTTGAGATGGACAACAACCAGGTGATGCGAAACGGCGACACGGTGATCTACGCATTCCAGTGCTCCGGTTATGCGAACGTCTGGGAGTTCACCACAAATGCCGGGACCCGAACGCAACCTCAAGCCAAATGGATTAAATCAACGGCGCCCTGCAATCCTTCGAAGTGGACGCGGGATGTCTGGCACCATATACAGATCAGCACTTCACGCGATGATATGGGAAATGTGACCTATCACTCTGTGTGGTTTGACGGAGTGGAATCGCCAATCAATCAGACCGTCAATTCGGACTTCTCGCTGGGGTGGGCATTGGGAGTATTGGTGGCCAATTTCCAGGTGGATGGCCTGGGAACGAGCGGATCATCAACTCTGTATCTTGATCACTTCACAATGTACCGGTGGTGAAGCTGGCATCTTGATCGCTTGCGATCGCGGCAGGATTCAAAGCAATTTACAGACTGGCCAAAGTTCATCGTTTTCCTTTCAAGCTGAGATCAGAGCTTGAAGTGGATCCGATTGAACACTGCTTCAACCACACGGTTGCAGCGGGTAGCGGGAAACGCGAATGCTTGCGGACCGGAGACGCGGGCGCGCGTCATCAGCTCTGAGCGTAGCAACTCGTGCGCGCGGTGCAGGCGCACCTTCACGTTGGAATCGGTGATGGCGAGGACTTCTGCGGTTTCGCTGGTGCTCATTTCCTCGATGTCGCGGAGCATCAGGACGGTGCGGTAGACCGTTGGAAGCGCAAGAATAGAGTCCTCGAGCAGCGCAGCGAGTTCGACGCGAGCTGCTGTGAGTTCAGGGCTGGGTGTGTTCTGGTCCGAGGCGAGCATGGCCTGATGGTCCCCGTCTAGATCTTCTTCGAGTGGATCGAGTTTACCGCGGGCGATGCTGCGCTTGATGGATTCGTTAACAGCGATGCGCGTCAGCCACGTGGAGAATTTCGCGCGGCCTTCGAACTGTGCTAGATGCTCGAATGCGCGCACGTAGGTTTCCTGCATGACGTCTTCGCATTCTGCATCGTCGCGAAGAATGCTGCGAACCGCCCGGTAGATGCGCTGATTATGACGGCGCATGAGCACCTCAAAGAGAAGCACTTCGCCCTGGAGCACGCGCTTGACGACGTGCTCGTCAGTCCAGTCTTGAACTGAGGAGGGCGGGCAAGCAGGATTGGCGGACATCATCACCTACTGTATGGATCGGGCAGGATCGGTTTGGTTACAAACATTTCCTTTGTAACCGGTCGTGAGTTCACCACTCCATTGGACAGCAAAGGAGGCGAGATGGCAAAAGATGACCGGCTGAACCTGGCGTGGTGGACATTGCGCATCGGGCTGGGGGTTGGGCCGTTTCTGGCAGGTCTGGACAAGTTCTTCAACCGGCTTACGAACTGGGAGATGTATCTGAGCCCGATGATTCCGCAGATGCTGCACGTTACGTCCGCTACGTTCATGCATCTGGTCGGAGTTGTGGAGATGATCGCGGGGTTGCTGGTGCTCACGCGCTGGACGCGTTACGCGGCTTACATCGTGGCCGGATGGCTGGTGGCGATTTCGTTGAACTTACTGAGCCAGGGGCTGTTCCTGGACATCGCGGTGCGGGATCTGGAGCTTGCATTAGCGGCATTTGTGCTGGCGAAGCTGACGGAGGTGCGCGACTCGGCGGAGGCAGGTGTGCCGGCCCCAGGCACGAATGAGGCTGTTCACTTCAGTCAGAGTTGAATGAGTTTTCACAAAGGAGAAGAGCAGATGAGGAGAATGGTTTTTGTGATGGCGGCGATGCTGGCCTTGCCGATGTTCGCGGCGGCTCAGGATTGGTCAAACGTTGCGATGATTGACACGCAGTGTTCGACGAAGGCGAAAACGAATCCGGATGCGCACACGAAATCATGTGCACTGGCTTGCGCGAAGAGCGGATTCGGGATTGTCGACAAGGACGGGAACTATCTGAAGTTTGACGCGAAAGGGAACCAGGAAGCCAAGAGCCTTCTGGAGGGCAGTAGCAAGCAGGATCACATTCGGGTAAATGTGTCCGGGAAGAGAGAAGGAGACGTTATCCACGTGGACTCGGTAAAGATGCTGTAACGCTCGAGGGAATTCCGAAGGCCGGCGAGTCGACGAGATCCGCCGGCCTTTGTGCTTTTGTCTCAAGCTAAACAGGCGAGGCGAGTTCGGCGGCGGCGGCCAGGACTTCGGTGATGATGGCGTGGACGTCGGGTTCAGTGGTGCGGTGATTGACGACGCAGGCGCGCAGGGCGAAGTGTCCGTGGATGGTGGCGTTGGAGAGGTAGACGCGGCCGCGGCGGATGACGCGATCGAGGATTCGGCGGTTGAGCTCGTCGAGATCGTCGGTGGATGAGGCGATGTAGCGGAAGCAGACGGCGCTCAAGGCGACTGGGGCGAGACGTTTCAGCTTTGGTTCGGCGTCAATGAAGTTGGCGAGGACCTGGGCGAGATGGAGGTCGTCGCTGATCGATTGCTGAAATGCGCGAAGGCCGAAGTAGCGGAGCGACAGCCAGAGCGACAGAGCGCGGAAGGGACGGGAGAGCTCGATGGATTCTTCGAAAAAGGCGAAGCCCTCGATGGGGTCGTTAGTGAGGGAGCGGGCGTAGTCGCCTGAGTGGGAGAAGGCGCGTCGCGCGTCGGCGGGATCGCGATAAAGGAGGCATCCGCAGCCGGTGGGTTGGTAGAGCCACTTGTGAGGGTCGAGGGAAATGGAGTCTGCGAGTTTGATTCCCTCGAAAGCTTTGGGAATGGCGAGAGAGGCAAGTGCGCCGTAGGCTCCGTCAATATGCAACCAGAGGTTGTGTTCGCGGCAGATGGAGGCAATTTCGCGGAGGGAGTCGATGCTGCCGGTGGCTGTGGTCCCGGCGCTGGCGACTATGGCGATGGGCTTGAGATTGCGTGCTAGGTCGCGCTGGATGGTTTCCCGCAGAGCATTGATCTGCATGCGAAAGGCATTGTCGACCGGTATGAGACGGACAGAATTATGCCCGAGGCCGAGGAGCGCGGCGGCCTTGGTATTGGACATGTGGGCTTCTGTAGAGCAGTAGATGATGCCGCCTTGAACGCCGGTTTGATTGGCAGGGGCTTTGGCTTCACGGGCCATGCAGAGGCCCATGAGGTTTGCGGACGATCCGCCGAGGGTGAGGCTGCCGCTGAATCCGTCACATCCTATTGCAGAGGCAAGCCAGCGTACGACGGTGCGCTCGATCGCATTGGCCGAGGGGCCGGAGCGCCAGGCCGTGGCGTTCTGATGGAGCACGGCGGAGGCAAACTGGCCGAGTGCGGCGATGGGCTCGCCGGAGCCGAAGACGTATCCGAAGAAGCGCGGGCAGGCGGGACGAGAGTTCTCGAAGATTTCAGGGAGGAGATCGAAGGCTGCTCCTCTCATACCCTCGAGTGGGATGTCGCTGGAGAAGAGCTTTTCGATGGCGGGGCCGATTATGTTCTCGGGATAGGAGCGGATGGTTGGAAGGCGCTCAAGGTAGTCGGCGGTGAAGTCAGATAGCGAATGCGCGAGGGCGCGGAAATCTTCGGAGGAGAGAGTGAGAGGTCTTTGCATGATGGGCCTGCCAGCAATCTTACTGGCTGGTGTTTATCCAGGTGCCTTATAGCGAGTCCTGGGGGTACCCGGCGAATGGTGAAAAAACTTCACTGTTTCCCACCCAAACCGCGTTAAGACTGCGGTTTGAAGGGGCACCCGGCTTTTATGCAGCAGAGCGAACGATGGAGGTGAATGCATATACTTGCTGGTTCTGGATAAGAGAGGGTTGGTGATGCGGTTCGGGAAGTGGATGCTGGCGGCGATGTGTTTGGTGGCGAGTGTGGCGGCGGGCGGGCAAACAGGGCCGGCGCATCTGCAGGTGGACAATCTCGACAAGCCGCTGGGAATTGATGATCCGGCGCCTCGGTTTTCGTGGCAGCTGCATGATGCGGCACAAGGGGCGAAGCAGACAGCGTATCGGGTGATGGTGTCGACTCGGTCGGATTTGCTAGGTACGCCGGATGTGTGGGACAGCGGAAAAGTAGAGTCGGGGCAGTCGCTGAATGTTAAGTATGCGGGGCCGGCGGTGAAGGCAAGCACGCGCTACTTCTGGCGTGTGGAGGCTTGGGACAAGGACGGGAAGGCCTATCCGGCAAGTGAAGCGACCTGGTGGGAGACTGGTTTGCTCAAGCAGGATGCGTGGAAGGGCGAGTGGATTGGGTGGGAGACGGCGGAAGAAGCTGCGGAGCGGAAGGCGCCGGCGAAGTGGATTGCGAGTCCTGAGGCGAAGCCAGGCAAGCCGGACAGCGAGCAGAAGTTTGCATATCGCGCGGTGCTGAATGTGAACAAGCCTGTGAAGCAGGCTGTGCTATTTGCGACGGCAGAGGATACGGTTTCAGCGTGGGTAGATGGGGAGAAGGTGATGACGGGTGCGGAGTTCCCTCCCTATCACCATCTGCCGTGGAAGAAGTTTGTGCGCGCCGATGTGACGGCGCAGGTGACGCAGGGTAAGAACACGATCGCGGTTGAGAGCGTGCACTACATCGACAAGTACGGCGAGAAGGATCGGAAGGATGCTCCGCCGATGATTGCAACGGTAGTGCTGCTGTATACGGACGGGACGTCGTCCGCTGTGGTGAGCGATGTGAACTGGAAGAGCTCGGCGGAACCTGCTCCGGGCTGGGAGTCGAATACGTTTGATGATGCGGCGTGGAAGAATGCGGCGATGTGGGAACAGGCGAAAGATTCTGATGCAGCGCCAGTTCTTCAGCCGTGGATTCCGGACAGCGTGAAGGAGCTGCGGAAGGATTTTGACGCGGGGCAGGCGGTGAAGTCGGCGCGGATTTATGCAACGGCGTTGGGAACGTATGAGCTGTTTCTCAATGGGAAGCGTGTTGGCGATTCCGTGATGGCTCCCGGGTGGACGGATTATCGTGAGCGGGTGCTCTACCAAACTTACGACGTGACGGAGATGGTGAGGGGCGGAAGCAATGTGTTGTCAGCGTTGCTTGCGCCGGGGTGGTATTCGACGTCGCTCGAGTGGCTGCAGCAGCCCAATAACTACGGCGATACGCCGCCGGCGTTGCGGGCGCAGCTGCGGATTGAACATGCGGATGGAAGTGTGGAGTGGGTGGTGACGGATGGGAGTTGGAAGGCGAGACCATCGTACATTCTGCGCTCGGAGCTGTATGACGGGGAGACGCAGGATTCGAGGATTCCTACCCCCACAAGTGTGACGAGCGGGGCGCAGACTTTGGAGCCAGTCGAGATTGTTCAACCGACGGAGATCAAGATCGAGGCGCAGGATTTTGAGCCGATCCGCGTCGAGCGCTCGCTTGATGATCCGAAGAGGACGGAACCGAAGCCTGGTGTCTTTATCTATGACTTTGGGCAGAACATGGCTGGAGTTGAGCAGTTGAAGATTTCGGGGCCGGCGGGAACGGATGTGCAGGTGCGGTTGGGCGAGATTCTGAATCCCGATGGGACTTTGTATACGGAGAACCTGCGCACGGCTAAGGTAACCGATCATTTTCTGTTGAGCGGAAACGGGCAGGAAGAACTGGTTCCGCAGTTTACGTTTCATGGGTTTCGGTATCTCGAAGTGACTGGGTTGAAGACTGCTCCTGATGCGAAGGATGTGAAGGCATTGGTGTTGCACACGGATTTTCCGTTTACGGCGGAGTTGAAGACCGGCAACGAGATGGTGAACAAGCTGTGGAGCAACATTCTATGGGGGCAGCGATCCAATTTTGTGGGAGTGCCGACGGATTGCCCGCAGCGGGATGAGCGGCTGGGGTGGTCGGCGGATGCGCAGGTGTTCTGGCGGGCGGCTTCTTTCAACGCCGATCTTGCGCCGTTCACGCGGAAGTTCGCGGCTGATCTGCGGGGAACTCAGGTCGGCACGCCTTACTACGGCATCTATGCGCCGGGCACGGCGAGGCCTCACATGGGCACGGGTGCGGCGTGGAGCGATGCGGGCGTGATTATTCCGTGGACGTCTTGGATTCAGACGGGAGACACAATGGTGATCGACGAGAACTGGCAGGCGATGCGGAAGTACGTCGATGCGATCCACCAGAGCAATCCAGATGGGATCTGGCATAACAATTCGGGGACGCCGTTCGGAGACTGGCTGTCGCTGGAGGGAAGGACAAAGGAGGACATTGTCGCGACGGCGTACTGGGCGTACGACGTTGACATGATGCGGCAGATGGCGCACGCCACAGGACGCGCGCAGGAAGAAGAGCATTACGCACAGCTCGAGTCGAAGATTCGCAATGCATTCGAGAAGAAGTTCGTGGAGGCGGGCGGTTATGTTCCTGGCGCGGACAACAGTCCTTCTCCGTTTGGAGACATTAATAATCCCAATGCGAAATCAAAGGCGGGAGATACGCAGACGGGGTACGTGCTGGCGCTGCACATGAACCTTCTGCCGGAGAATCTGCGCAGTGCGGCGGCTGGGCGGCTGGTAAAGAAGATCGAGGCGAATCACGGATTGTTGAATACCGGGTTTGTAGGGACGCCATATCTTCTGGAAGAGTTGACCAAGACAGGGCATCAGAAGCTCGCGTATGACGTGCTGCTGAATACCGGAATGCCTTCGTGGGGATATGTGATCGAGCATGGAGGGACGACGACCTGGGAGCGATGGAATGGCGACCAGATGATTGGTGATCCGCAGATGAACTCGTATAACCACTACGCGTACGGAGCGGTAGCGGACTGGATTTATCGCTACGCCGCGGGCATCGATGCATCGCCGCTGGATGCAGGGTTCCACACCGTGGTGTTGCATCCGGTGTTCGATCCACGTTTGTCGCCGCTGGAGTTCAGTTATCAGTCTTCATTCGGGCAGATCAAGTCGAGTTGGACGGCCAGGGGGAGTACGGCGGAGTGGAACGTGACGCTGCCGGCGAACACGACAGGGCGGCTGGAACTGCAGCCGGCGGAAGCAGCCCGCTGGAGGCTGGAGGGTGTGGCGCTAAACGCGAGTCCGCTGGTGAAAAAGCTGGACGGCGGGTTTGAACTGCGTGCGGGAAGCTATCGATTCGAGGTGCAAGCAGTAGGGAAGCATTAGTGCATTGCAAGCGAGGGATCAGGATTCCGAGGGAATAACCCGTCCTCTCAAGCACTAATCAGCTAAGGTGCCTTGGATGTGCCAGGAGCGGTCGGCGGACTCGGCGTGATGGACTTCGGCTTTGATGAGTTCCAGGAATGCAGTCATCGCGGGCGATACCCACTTGTCCTTGTGCCAGAGGACATGAGTGCCCATGTCGAGCGAGGGGCCGGTCCAGCGGAGAGCTTTGAACTGGTTCTGGCGGAGTTCGCGGGCGACCACGATGGCGGGCAGAAGAGCGAGGCCCATCCCCGCGGAGACGCACTGCTTGATGGCTTCGACACTGGAGAACTCGGTGACGTGGCCGGGGCGGATGTTCTGCATCGCGAGAATCTTTTCGAGCTTGGCGCGGTAGGGACAGCCGTGTTCCGTCAGCAGGAGCTGCTGGCCGGCGAGGTCGCATGGTTTTACAGTGCGGCGTTTTGCGAGCGGGTGGCTGGGCTCGGCGAGGAGGAAGATGCGCTCGGTGTGAAAGCGTAGCGACTTGTAGGCAGGACTCAGAGGAGCGTCGCACATGTTGATGACGAGATCGAGCTTGCCGGTTTCGAGCTCTATGTCGAGAGTTGTCTCGATGTGAGCGAGGAAACTGATTTCGACGTGCGGGAACTTGCGGCGGAAGTTACGAAGGATGACAGGCAGGCGATAGGTGAGGATGCTCTCGGGTGCGCTGATGCGCAGCGGGCCGCTTGGCTCATTGCAGATGGCGCGCTCGCCTTGCTCCATCGCCGTAAGGGCCTGTTCGGCGAATGGTCTGAACCGACGGCCGGCGTCGGTGAGTGCGACGCGGCGGCCGAGACGATCGAAGAGCGGAACACCGAGTTCTTCCTCGAGCGCCTTGATCTGCGCGGTCACGTTGGATTGAACGGTGTGAACGCGCTCGGCGGTGCGCGTGAAGTTGAGTTCCTCGGCGAGAGCCCGAAATATCTGCAGCTGGCGGACTTCCATCGCTATCTCCGAAACAGATGGAAACCATCATACCAATCTATTGGACAGATGTGCTAATTGGCCTCAAACTCTGACAATGAGATTCGACTTGCCGATCACAAAGAAAATGCAACTTTGGCGAGCTTGTTGAATCACATCCTCCTTCCCTGACCAAACTCGACAATTCAACGCAAGAAACGGATAGCGACTGCGCTTAAAGCGGACGACTATCGACGCAGGTGGACACTATGACTGCTTCCCCTCAGTTGTTGGCCTCTCGTTTTGGTTCTGTTTTGTTGATGGTGATCGTGGCACTGAACGCAGCGTTGTTCCTGGCGAACAAAGCATTCGCGGAGAGTCCGATGCCGCACACCAGTCATACGACGATGGTCATCTTCACCGATCATCCGATGGAAGACGACCAGTGGTCGGCGCTGGTGCGTGAGCTGCACAGGGCTGATGTGCGCCTTGAGATGGCTGCTCGCGAGCTTGGCGGCGGTCTCGAGGTGCTGCGCGGGCGTGACGTGGCGATGGGTGTGAATGTAGACCAGATAATCAGCGTGTCCGTAATCGGCGACTGTACCTTGATGCCCGGTCCGCGACGCACTGTTACCGGAGCGTTGGGATGGGTGAAGAAGGTAGATGGCGAGATTCAGCCCTTCATCAAGGTGAGCTGCGAACGCATTGTGGAGATGCTGCAAGGCATAGCTCTTGGCATGAACCGGGACCGGAAGAATGCGGTGATGGCTGAGGCGATGGCGCGTGTAATTGCGCATGAATGGATTCACATAGCGACGCAGCAGGCCGGACATGAGAAGAGCGGGCTGATGGAATCACAGTTTCAGGTTTCGAATCTGCTGGCAGATGATGATCCGGTATACCCGCGAAGGCAGAGCGGGCGGGATAAGAAAAGGTCATTGGGATTCTGACCGGCTTGTAACAAATCACGGCATAGTCTCATCGAAGTCGCAGTTAGAGTAGAAGCATGGGACAAAGCCGCGCCAACTTGAGCAGCGAACTGCGAGCGATGATTGCGCTCGCGCTTCCTGTTGTGCTGAGCGAGCTGGGCTGGGTGGCGCAAGGCGTTGTGGACAACATCATGGTAGGTCGGCTGGGGCCGGTGGCGATCGGTGCTGTCGCGCTGGGGAATGCGGTGTATTACATTCCATCCCTGTTTGGGATCGGGCTGCTGCTGGGGTTGGACACTCTGGTGTCGCAGGCATATGGGCGGCAGGACTACGACGCATGTCACAGGTGGATGGCTCAGGGCGTCTATCTCGCGATGATTGTCACTCCACCACTGATGATTTTGATCTGGGCCACGAGTTATGGGTTTACGCGGTTCGGCGTGATACCGGAGGTTGCGGTTCTTTCGGGCGGGTATCTGCGCATTATGAACTGGGGCACACTGCCGCTGCTTCTATATGGAGGAACACGGCGGTACCTGCAGGCTGTGGGGCAGGTGAAAGTGATTACGCTGACCTACGTGCTCGCGAATCTGCTGAACTGGGGTGGAAACTGGGCCCTGATTTACGGAAAGCTTGGGTTCCCGGCACTGGGCGTGAACGGGTCGGCGATTTCGACGTGCGTTTCGCGGGTAGGGATGGCGGTGGCCATGCTGGCGTGCGCGTGGAGGTATGAACGGAAGCGTGGGCATCCGCTGTTTGCGCACTGGGCGGGACCGCATGTGGCAGAGCTGAAGAAGCTGGTGCGGATTGGCGCGCCTGCGGCGGGGCAGATTGTGCTCGAGGTTGGGGCATGGAGTCTGTCCACGGTTGCGGCTGGATATCTCACACCGGTGGCGCTGGCAACGCACACCATCGCGCTGAATTACGCGAGCATCACCTATATGGTGCCGCTGGGAATCGGCGCGGCGGCCGCGGTGAGCGTGGGTCATGCGATTGGTGCGGGTGATCCAGCGAAGGCTCGCAGAGCGGGGTGGATGGCGCTGGCATTGGGCGCGGGCTTCATGACGTGCGCGGGGATTGTGTTTCTGGTTGCGCCGGGACCGCTGATCAAGCTGTACACCCACGATCCGGGAGTGCTCGCGCTGGGTCCGAGCCTGATGTGGATCGGGGCGGCGTTCCAAATTTTCGATGGAGTCCAGACAGTGTGTACGGGTGCGTTGCGCGGGCTCGGCGAGACGCGGTGGCCGATGATTGCGAACCTGGTGGGGTATTGGCTGCTGGGGTTGCCGCTGGGGTTCATCTTGTGCTTCGTGTTGAAATGGGGCGTTCACGGGATGTGGATCGGACTGACGGTGTCGTTGGTGATTATTGCCTCGATACTGACTGTGCGGTGGCAGCGGGATTCGGTGCAGAGGGAGCTGGCACATTCAAATACTTAGAGTTAAGTCCAATCTGAGTTTCGTAGTCTGACGTGGATCACTGAGCGGGATGTCGGAGTTTTGCGGCAGTGAACATACGTTGCAGGGAAAGGTACTTATGGTGCAAATAGCGGTGTCCTGCTGCGGTACGGGTAACCTGCAGAGTGACTATAATCACTAGTGAGCGAAGTTTGTCGCTTTCCATCGCGTTTTTCCAGGAACCCCCGAACTCCGAAGCTACAGTCCGGTGGTGCTGGCGGCCGTAAGGTCGCAAGGATGCCGGACGGTCTTAAAAAGAATTTCGGAACTTTGGATATGGGCGCGCGGAACTTCATTTGAAGGGAATCCCGCCAAATGGCGACAGGAGACCTGGCTCTGGGTCAAGAACAGGGCGCGATCAGCACGCAACAGCGTGTGGTTAACGATTTCAGCATCAACGTAGCAACGGTGAACGGGTCCGGCTCGCAATCCGCCAATAGCGTGCTGCTGAAGAGCATCTTCGGAATGGGTGTTCCCGTAAGCGGAAAAAACCTGTTTCCTTCGAACATCGCCGGACTTCCCACCTGGTACATCATTCGGGCGAGCAAGGACGGGTATGTTGCCCGCACGCGCGACATTGAGTTCCTGGTGGCATTGAATCCCGAGACCGCGAAGAGCGATGTGATGGCGCTGCCTGCCGGCGCTGTTGCGATCTATGAGGAGAACCTGAACCTCAAGCAGTATCGCGACGACATCATCTGCTACCCAGTTCCGTTTGACAAGATCACTGCGTCGGTGTGTCCGGAAGCGAAGCTGCGCAAGCTCGTGAAGAACATGGTGTACGTGGGCGTGGTGGCTCAGCTGCTGTCAATCGATCTCGGCGTTGTTGAAGCGGGCGTGAAGAAGCAATTCGCGAAGAAGCAGAAGGTATTCGATCTGAACTTCGGCGCCGTGAAGGCAGGGTTCGATTTCGCGCAGGAGAAGCTGGTCAAGCAGGATCCGTTCGTCATCGAGAAGATGGACCAGACTGCGGGCAAGATCATCATTGATGGCAACGCGGCGTGCGGCATGGGCGCGGTGTTTGCAGGCGTAACGGTGGTGGCCTGGTATCCGATTACGCCGTCGACT
>DATJEO010000178.1:0-3458 GCA_035496515.1 Occallatibacter sp. | reverse complement strand
GAACGCGCTGGCACGCTTCGACCACGATGTCCTCGCACAACCAGGAGTGCAGTGGGTAATTGTGCTGGAAGGGGTGAATGATCTCGGAATGCTGACCCGAGACCACCGCGTCCCCAGAGCTGAACACGCCGAAGAAGTCCGCCGCTTGCTTAATGCCTATGAGCAAATTGTCGCCCGTGCTCACGCCCATCGAATCAAAGTAATTGGCGCCACCATCATGCCGTTCATGGGATCCGAGTACTACCATCCCGGGCCGGAGATTGAGGCCGATCGGGAGGCCGTGAATGAGTGGATTCGAGCCCCCGGACACTTCGATGCCGTCGTCGACTTCGACAAGCTGACGCGCGATCCTAGCCATCCCGATCGCCTGCATCCGAAGTTCGATCTCGGCGATCATATTCACCTCTCGCCTGCGGGGTACGAGGCCATGGGCGAAGCGGTTCCGCTTTCATTGTTTCCACCAGCGGAAGCTCCCGAGCTCGCCTTCACCTTCGATGATCTCCCTGCTCACGGATCCTTGCCTCCCGGTACAACCAGAATGGAGGTTGCCGCCAAAACGATTGCGGCGTTGCGGCGGGAGAACGTGCCGTTGGTCTACGGTTTCGTGAACGGCGGCGATCTTGAGAAGAACCCTTCCGACATCGAAGTCCTAAAGGCGTGGCGGGCAGCGGGATTCCCCCTGGGCAATCACGCATGGTCGCACATGAACCTGAACCAGCACACGATGCAGGAGTGGGAAGCCGATGTTCTCCACAACGAGCCGGTGATCGCTCCGCTCATGGAGGGGGCAGATTGGCACTGGTTTCGCTATCCGTTCCTAGCTGAGGGAGACACACAGGAGAAGCGCAGTGCCGTTCGCAGGTTCTTCGTCCAGCATGGATATCGCATAGCTGCCGTAACCATGAGCTTCGGCGACTACCGCTGGACTGAGCCGTACGCGCGCTGCAAGGCGAAGGGCGACGAGAAGGCCATTCGAACTTTGCAAGAAACCTATCTCGAAGCGGCGGATAAGAGCATCGATTATTACCGCGATCTGTCTCATAGGCTGGTTGGCCGGGACATTCCTTACGTGCTACTCATGCACATCGGCGCCCTGGATGCGGAGATGCTGCCGAAGTTGCTTGAGCTTTACCGTTCTCGTGGATTCCAGTTCATCACACTCGAACAGGCTGAAGGCGATGAGTTCTACCGGGCGAGCACCGATCTACACTTGCCTCCGGCACCAGATATGCTGGAGGGGCTCGCGGCTGAGCGTCACGCCGAATTTCCGCCTCCGCCCCAACTGAGTGTGGAGCCTGAATCGATGTGTAAGTAACAGGGAAGACGTAAGGTGCCACCTGATCGCGGCGGTCTACCGCGCGAACTCCGCGAGGTCCTCGGGGCCGGCCGGGGGAAAAGCGGCCGGTCTTCGGGGGTAGTAGGAGCTAAGTCCCGAGCGCCATCTCTCTTGCCAGTCGCAGCTCCTCAACCGGATCTCCTAATGGCAGGAACTCCATCGCCACTACGTGGTTGTACTTCAATTCGACGAGCTTGCGATAAATACTCGCGTAATTGATCTCGCCGGTGCCTGGCTTGTGACGTCCGGGAACATCGGCCACATGAACCAAACCGACATGCTGAATATTCTTTTGCAGCTTCTCGATCAGGTTGCCTTCCGAAATCTGCTCGTGAAACAGGTCGTAGCAGAACTGCACCTGCGGGTGGTTCACGGCCTTGACGATGTCAAACCCGCGTGCAACCGAGGTCAGGAAGTACTTCGGGTTTTCTTCCGGGTCAATGTTTTCAAGCAGCAGGCGAACCGGCTCCCCGGCGATCTTCTTGCCGTCTACGACCCTGGCGAGCGCCTTGAGTCCTTCGACACAGCTTTCCATCTGCGCGTCAAACGTCGTTCCCGGCACAGTATTGCCCGTAAGCACGATCATCGCCGGACACTGCAGCCGCTCCATAATGGGCAAGGTCTCCCGGAACTCAGCGACCAAACCGTCGCGATCAGCAGGATTCGTGAGACTGTGCTTCAAGCCTGCAGTACAGTCGAAACGCAGGCCGAGTTCCTTGCTCTTGGCAATCGCGCGTTTGAAGTCTTCGTCGTTCCACTTCGAGTATTCGCCCACGAGTTCCACGTTGCGATATCCAGCTCGAGCAACTTTTTCCAATCTTTGCTCGAATGGAAGGTCACGCAGAATCGTCCACAACATTACGGAAAGTTGGTAGGGGACGTCGGCGGAGTCGGGGTACATCTCAGGGGTCGCAAGCTGCGCTCCGATCGAATTGGTGACGGCGGGAGCGGCTAGTCCGATCCCCAATGTGTGTGCGAATTGGCGACGATTGATATTCACGACGAAGGCCTATTGATCCTCACTCGGGTGAGGACCTGTGAACTGCGAGCAGCACGGCTTGTCTACTGGCTTGAACTCCATCAGCTCAATTCGAGTTTGATCGGGATCATAGACATTTAACTGCAGCTTGCCGTCTTTACCGATCTGCGAATGCTCATTCGCACTTGCCTGCCAGCCGTGCGACTCCAACTCTGATTGTGCCGCATTCATGTCTTTCACGCCTAGCGAAATGTGGTTCATCACGCCCTTAGTGTGCTGGTCGGCATCGGACTTGATATTCAGCATGTACTCCAGCCAATCAGTACCATCCGGAACCTGGATGGCAACCCAATCCGTGCGTTCAGGGCGCATTCCACCAGACCAGTAGGGGCGGAATCCCAGAAGGTCTTTGTAGAAGTGGTCTTCTGCCGCCCTGTCGCGGACGATGAAGCCCGCGTGAATCATGCGGCGAGACACCGGGGCACCTTCAACTGGCGGCCTCTCAAAGGCGCTGGTTCGCTCCACAAACTCAATCCGGTTGCCTTCCGGATCCTTGACCTCAAAACTTTTGAAGCCGTATCTCGAGGAACTAGCAGCAGTTGGAACAGCAACGCCCTTTGACGCGAGATAGGACCGCATCGCCTCACAGTTTTCGACGGTGAGGGCCACATGGTCCATTCTGTCGGTGGATTGAGTGTCCCCTACAGGAATGTATCCAACCCATTGCTTACCGATTATGAAACGCTGCACCTGGCCAGGTTCTACTGGCGAAGCTGCTTTTTGCAGCCCAAGCACGGTCACGTAAAGTTTCTGGTTCTTGTCCTGATCGGTTGTGTAGAAACTCACATGGTCAATGCCGGTGATCTTCGGGCGCTTGAGGGAACTCTGGGCCGAAGCGCATGTCATAAGAACAAGAACTACACCAGCCATAGCGGCCTTTGTCATTGTGCCTCCGAACTGTGCTGATTCGCGGCAATGATTGTAGCCGCAAGCGGATTTTCGTGCTTCGCAAGCCTCCCGGACGATCAGCACTGGCAATGACCTTTCGAGCGATGACCTTTAGTTACGGCCTTTGGAGACCTTCGCGTCGCCTCTCAATGCAGCTACTCTGCCCGTGGATGCTTTTTCGAAGCCAATATTCTC
>DATJEO010000177.1:0-5228 GCA_035496515.1 Occallatibacter sp. | reverse complement strand
CCGCCGCCGACCTTGGCGTCTCCGACAGCTTCGCGCCCGATCAGAATGTCCGAGGGGGCTCCGCTTACCTCGATGAGCTTCTCCGGCGCTATCACGACAACATCTCTCTGGCTCTCGCCGCTTACAACGCCGGCCCCGCTGCCGTTGACAAATATCACGGCATTCCTCCCTACCATGAGACCCGGGCCTACGTGGCCCGCGTCATCCACGAGTTCAATCGCCGCGTCCGCGATCGCCAACGCGAAGCTGTTCGCAACCGCGAAGCCGCTCGCCAACTCCGGCAGGCTAAACAATCCCCTGCCGCATCCGGCACTCTTCAGGCTTCCTCTTCCCGCTAACCCGCTTCCAAAATCAGGTGCATAGTTGCTCACCTGCTCCCCTGGCTAGACGTCACTCGCGGGACCATACAATAACAGCAGCATTCCCATCGGAGTTCGCTTGAACAAACGACAACTGATCCTGGGAATTGTGGTTCTGGCCGCTCTCGTCGCGCTCGGCTTCTACGCGCAGCACCGCCACCCCATCAACTGGCACGAAGTAGTCCGCCAGTTCGCAGAATCGCGCTGGAGCTACTTCGCTCTCGGCGTCGCAGGCATCTACCTCGCTTACATCCTTCGCGCCACTCGATGGGCCTTCCTCCTGCGCCATCACAAGAAAGTCAGCCCGCTCTCGCTCGTCGCCTCCCAGGTCATCGGCTTCACCGCCGTCGCGCTCATCGGCCGCGTCGCCGATCCGGTCCGCCCCTATCTCACCGCAAAAAAGACCGGCCTCACCATCGCCAATCAACTGGCCGTGTACATCGTCGAGCGCCTCTTCGACTTCGGAACCATGGCCGTCTTCTTCTCCGTCGCCATGATCATCCTCTTCCAGGATCAGAGCGCGAGTTCAAGCTTGATCGTCCAGTCCACCCACTCCGGCTTCCTCGCCCGGTTCGCCGGCCCACGCGTCGCCCAATTCGGCGGACTCGTCCTCACCCTCTTCGGAGTCATCTTTCTCGTCCTCATCCGCATCTCCGGAACCGCCGTCGCCGCCATGATGGAGAAAACCCTCGGCCTCGTCTCAAAAAACGTTGGCAGGGCCGTCGGCGAAAAGATCCGCAGCTTCCAGGCCGGTCTCGACACCATCCGCAGCTTCAACGATTTCCTCATCGCCGCCGGCACATCCTTCGCCATGTGGACGCTGATCGCCGGTGCCTACTTCTTCACGCTCCGCGGTTTTACAGGCAGCCCCGAACTCGTCGGCATCAGCTTCTCCAAAGCAGTTGTCCTCATGATGATCAGCGGCGGCGCAAGCGTTTTCCAGCTTCCCGTGATCGGCTGGTTCACGCAGATCTTCGCCGTTGCCGCTGTCCTCGCGAAAGTCTTCGAGGTAGACGCGGAAGCCGCCATGGCCTGCGCCGCGGTGCTCCTCCTCGTCACTTTCCTCTGCGTCATTCCCATCGGCCTCATCTGGGCACAATTCGAGAACATCAGCCTCCGCAAAGTCACCCACGAAAGCGAACTCGCCGAGGATGTCGCCGAATCCACAGTCGCCTCAAACCCCGACTCGGTCTAAACACTGCGAATGTGGGTGTCCCATCCTTGTCACAGCTTCATCGTGACAAGGGTGGGAATGAAAATGCCGATCAGTAAGGACTATCGGACCCTATCGGAACAATCCCAGATCAATCGAGTCCGCCATGATCTGATATCCCGGATCCTTCGGATGCAGATGATCGCCTCCATCCGCCTGCGCTGAAAAGATCTGCGGATTCGCCGGATCCTGCGTTGCCTTGTCAAAATCGATTGTCCCGTCAAATACACCGGAAGTCAGAATCCACTTGTTCAAGGCTTCGCGAATCTGTTCGCCCTTATCCGTGAAGTACCCCGCGCCCTTGTAAGGCGTTAGCGTCGCGCCGAACACCTTGATCCCGTGCACGTGTGCCCGCGCCACCAGTTGCATAAGCCCCTGCTCAAGATCCTCGGCCGTTAACTTGTAGTCGGGCAGATTCGGACTGTGCAGCCGCCCGATATCGTTGATCCCCTCCAGCACAATCAGGTATCTCACGCCCGCCTGCGACAGAACGTCGCGATCGAACCGCGCCAGGGCATTGGGTCCCGTGCAGTGGATCAGGATGCAGTTGCCGCCGATCCCCTGATCGAGAACCGCAAGATTCGCCGTCGCGGGATTCCCCTTCAGCCGCGTTGCCAGATAATCAGGCCACCGGTGATTTGCATTCTGTGTCGACAGAGCTCCATCCGTAATCGAGTCCCCAAACGCCACCACGGCCGCTGCATTTGCCTCGCTTGCCTGAACGTCTACTCCCTTCAGGAAGTACCAGGAAGGCGCAACCACCGGCTCGGTGAACGATGCATCCCGGACGTGGTTCCCTGTTGCGATGAAGTTATCCTGCTGCGCGCTCGAATGCACTGAGACATTGCTCACCTGTTGCAGCGGCAGATAGATACTCACGGCCAGGTTCGCTGCCGCCGGAATCGGCATCGCAACGGGATCGCTCACGGCCTCCGCGCCTGCAGGAATCACGATGGAAGGCGAATTACCGAACCTCAGGTTATGTAGAGTCGCCGCATCCACGCTGCTGGTTCCCGCGCTCACTGCAACTGTCACTGCCTCCACGCGAAGCGGCTCCCTTCCGAACTCGTTCGTCAGATGCACCCGCACCGCGTTGCCGCCAATCGACGTGTGCACAATCTCGCGCAGCGTAGAGTCCACCACCGTGGGAATCTGGTGCCACGGATCGCCATCGAACGGCGACGCAGCCCACGTCCCAACCCACGGCCCCGGAGCCGCGCTCGACACATTGGACACATTCGACTGAGCGGCACCCGCCGTCACAAACACCAGCATCAACAGCGCAACACGAAATCGCATTTCAGTTCGATACCTCGCACGAGAATTGAAGAAGGTCCATCATAAACGTCCCGATCAAGCGATTCCGCTCAACTTCTCATGCAAGCCGGAATTGACCCTATCGCTCCTCTGCTACTTTCCCTTTGCTGGGGCTTCTGCTGGTGTGAAATCATCACCGCGTCAATATGCGCCTGCGACTTCCCCTCCTGATCGCCCTCGCATTGCTCCCCCTCGCCTTCGCGCGAGGACAGGCCGTCAATTTCGACGACGCTCGCCTTCCCATCACAAATTTGTCCGGACCATGGCGCTTTCAAGCCGGCGACAACCCCGCCTGGTCAGCCGAAAACCTCGATGACTCAGGCTGGTCCTTGCTTGCTTCGGGTAAATCCTGGTCCGAGCAAGGCTATCGCAAGTACTCCGGCGTGGGCTGGTACCGTCTGCGTGTCAATCTACCCGCGGAGACCGAGCCTCTCGCTTTCTACCTGGAGGGAGTCGATGAAAGCTGTCAGATCTTCGCCAATGGCCGTCTCATCGGAACCATCGGCAGTCTCCCGCCTCATCCCAGCTTCTATCTCCAGTTCCACAATTTATTTTCAATACCAGCGGGAACGGTGCAGCCCGGACAACCCCTGCAGCTCGCCATCCGCGTTTGGATCAATCCCACGTTCGCCGGCGAATTCTCCGGAGGCCTCACTTCTGTCCCCGTAATCGGCAGTGCCGAGCTTCTTCAGCAGTGGCGAGAGCTTCAGATCCACGACGCATTCTGGCGGCGTGCCGCCCGCATTGCCGATGTTTGGATTAATCTCTTCACCGCCTTCGCCGGGATAGGCCTGTTTCTCCTTCGCCGCCGCGAGCAGGAATACCTCTGGTGGGGCGTCAGCCAGGCCTTTTGGGCCGCCTTCGCCGGAATCAGTCTTGCTGCCGCCTTCTTCCGGCTGCAACTCAACAACGCCCTTGTTGCTTCGGTGCTGGTCCAGATCCTCGCTTACTATCTCCAGTACGTTTTCTATGTTCTCTTCCTTCGCCAGCGTCAGGGCTGGCTCTTCTGGACCGCGGTTCTCTCCGTTGTCGCCGCCGGGCTCATCTCACTCGCAAACGCCTTCGGCCTTCTCCAGAATGTGCCCCTCGGCCCTTTGAGCTCCGCACTCGGCGTGCTTTCTCAGGCCTGCATCGTCGGCATCCTCACCATCGGTGCCCGTCGCCGCCAGCGTGACGCGGCCATTCTTCTCGTCCCCAACTGCGTCATGCTCGCGTGCAATGTCTTGCAGACGGCCGCCAACTTGCCCCAGCTATCCTCGCAGCCGTGGGCCGCATGGATGCGCGGATTCCTCTCCCACATCATCACGTGGCCCTTCAATCTCGGCGCCTTTCAGCTCGTCGGCGATCTCGAGATGCTCGCCGTCCTCGTCATCCTCGTGCGCCGTTATGCACGATCCCGCCAGGAAGAAGAACGTCTCGAATCCGAACTCGAAGCCGCCCGGGCCGTTCAAAGTGTCCTCATCCCCACAGACGTTCCCAGCATCCCCGGCTTTGCCGTTGAAACCGTGTATCGCCCTGCATCGCAAGTCGGAGGCGACTTCTTTCAGATCATTCCCATTCCCGCTGGAGGAGCGCTCATCGCCATTGGCGATGTCAGCGGCAAAGGCATGCCCGCAGCCATGACGGTCTCTCTGCTCGTCGGCACTCTGCGCACCCTCGCCTGGTACACGCAATCACCAGCCGAGATCCTCGAAGCCATGAACCGCCGCATGCTCTCGCGCAGTCACGGAGGATTCACCACATGCCTCGTGCTGCGCCTGAATCCCGATGGTTCGCTCATCCTCGCCAACGCCGGACACATCGCACCCTACATCGACGGCCGCGAGATCGAGATCGACAATGGACTCCCTCTCGGCCTCGACGCGAACGCCGAATACCCCGAAACAACCATCCACCTCCAAACCAGCGCCCAACTGACCCTGCTCACCGATGGCGTGGTTGAAGCCCGCAATTCCACCGGCGAACTCCTCGGCTTCGAGCGTACGCGACAGCTTTCAACGCAAACTGCGCAGCAGGTCGCCCATGCTGCCCAGTCGTTCGGTCAGGAAGACGACATCACCGTACTCACGCTCTCCACCCTCCCCGCACCCGTCGCAGCGTAGAAACCGGGTGCCCCAGGTCTCGCCTCTGAGACCTGTAAGAAATGTCTTGGAAATACTTGGGTGCGCCATTCTTGCCACGCTGTTTGCGGCAAGGGTGGAAAGAAGAAGTCGCTTGCACATGAACCGCGGGGTGCCCCATCCTAACCGCGTTTTTGCGGTTAGGGTGGGAATTCATCCACCACCCGCCTACAATGATTACGGACTTCCATGGCATCCTTCGAAGAATCGCTTAAAAAA
>DATJEO010000176.1:0-49935 GCA_035496515.1 Occallatibacter sp. | reverse complement strand
TGCAGACGTCCTCGCCGAGAAAATCGCAGGCCTACGCATCTTCGAAGATGCCGCCGGCAAAATGAATCGCAGCGTTGTCGACGTCGGAGGAGCCGTCCTCGCCATATCGCAGTTTACGCTTTATGGCGATGTGCGCCGCGGCAAACGACCCTCGTTCGACGAGGCCGCTCGCCCAGACCGCGCGCACGTCCTCTACGACTACTTCGTAGAGCGGATCCGCCGGCTCAACCTCCCCTGCGAGACCGGGCAGTTTCAGGCCACAATGTCCGTCTCACTCGTCAACGAGGGCCCGGTGACCATATTGCTGGATAGCACGAGGTCGTTCTAGCTGGCAGTACCGCAGCGGCTGTGACTTGTGGGGGATATCGTCTCAATCGAGATCTCGTATCATAAATGCAAGCCAACTTCCCCCGAGGCTCGCTCATGTCCGCCGACCTGGCTCATACCCAACCTCTCCTCGCCGACGCGGCCGCAGCGAGAACTCACGCCCTTTTAAGAACAGCCGTGCCGTGGTACATCTGGGCCGGAGCGCTCGCTGTGACGTCGGCGTTCATTGGCGGTCAGTGGGATGTCGCCTGGCACCGATCCATCGGACGCGACACCTTCTGGACTCCCGCGCATATGGCAATCTACGCGTGCGGCGTAATCGCGGGAATCGTCGGGCTCTATCTCGTGCTCACGGCCACTCTCGGTCGGTCTGCGTATGCTTCCCAGCTGCGTGAAGTGTCCGTCAACATCTTTGGTCTTCGTGCTCCTTTGGGAGTCTTCCTGGCTGGCTGGGGTGGCATCGCAATGCTCACTTCTGCTCCTTTCGACAATTGGTGGCATAACGCCTACGGACTCGATGTAAAGATCATCTCGCCGCCCCACGCACTCCTGATCCTCGGCATCCGGGCCATCGATTTCGGAATGCTTTTTCTTATGCTCGCGGCGATGAATCGCGCATCTGACGCGGGCGACGCTAACTACACGAGCTTTCGCCGAATCTTCCTTTATCTGGGCGGCCTGGTGCTCGGCGGCCAAATGTTCTTCATCATGGAGTACACCTGGGACGTCGCGCTGCACCGCGTGATCGCGTACGTCTGCCTCGCCATTGCAGTGCCCGTCGTGTTCGCGACCATCTCGCAGGCATCTCGATTCCGCTGGGCCGCCACGACGATTTCATTGATCTACGCCGGATCGATAGTGGCTTTTATTCTCCTCTTCCCGCTGTTTCCCGCCCAACCCAAACTTGGCCCCGTCTTCTACCCGGTAACGCACCTCGTTCCACCTAAGTTCCCGATACTCCTGGTCGTCCCAGCTATCGCTTTGGATTTGCTGTGGCATCGAGCCAGGGCCTGGAAGTTCTGGCAGATCGCACTTGCTTCCGGCTTTATCTTTGTGGCTCTCATCTTCGCCGTGGAATGGCCCTTCGCCAATTTCCTCCTCTCTCACGCCAGCGAGAACCGGTTCTTTGGCACCATCTACTTCGACTACAACTCGAGACCGGACGGCTTTGACCGCCTGCGCCATTTCTTCCGGCCAGACTCCGGGACGACGCTGTGGCTGGGCCTTCTCCGGGCCAGCTTATACGCGTCGATCTCGACATGGCTGGGTCTGCTTTTCGGCCGCTGGATGCGCGGAGTGCAACGGTGATCACGGCCAGGTGGAAGATCGGCATATGCACAGTGCTCGCAATCTTTCTCTGCGCCAGTGCTCATGCGCACGTCGGAAACAAAGATGTCTATCAGACCGTTGCAGCCGGCCCGTACAAGCTGTTCGTAACTGTTCGAACCCCGCTGGTCATTCCTGGCATAGCTGAACTGGAAGTGCGTTCGACCGGCGCTCCGATTCATGCGATTACGATCACGCCTTTACCTCTCACGGGAGAAGCTTCGAAACATCCTCCTACTCCGGATGCGATGAAAGCTTCGTCCAGCGATCCCGCCTTTTTTTCCGGTTCCCTCTGGCTAATGGCCTCCGGCTCTTGGCAGGTTCGCCTCAACATCGAAGGAGCCGGTGGCTCAGCTTTGGCCAGCGTTCCAGTGCCCGCGGTTCCAACCAAGATTATGGGCATTCAGCGTCCCATGGCCACCATGCTCTCTGTTCTCGGCTGCATTCTTGTTGTTGGGGCTGTGGGAATCGTAATGGCCTCGGTCCGCGAGGCGCGGCTTCTTCCAGGATCTGAGGCCGACTCCGCCCGTCGCCAACATGCACTCATCGCAGGGGCGGCAGCCTTCACGCTATGCGTGCTCGCGGTCTATTTCGCGGGCAAATGGTGGAAGGTGGAAGCCGCGGACTATAGAGCTGGGATGCATCGTAACTCTGAGTTGCGCACCGCTCTCCAGGGAAATATCCTGCACTTATCGATAGGAACCTTCGACACTAAAAACGATGGCGAATGGAAACAGGTCGAGAACGCGCAGTTTCTTACCGATCACGGCCACCTTATCCACCTCTACGCCATCCGCTGGCCCGAGATGGATGCTGTCTATCACCTGCACCCGATTCCAGACGCGAAAACCGGCTTCAGTGAGATGCTCCCGCCAATGCCGCCCGGAATCTACCACCTCTACGCCGATGTGGTATTTCGCAATGGATTTCCGGAAACGGAAACCGCAACACTCGCAGTTCGTCCGGGGATGACCGGAGCGCCACTTGGGAGCGAGGATGCCAGCGCGGCGCCTCAACCAATTTCAGCCGGACCTCTCGGCCCTAGCTGCCGTCTTCCCGACGGCTACTCGATGGAATGGGAAGCTCCAGCTTCCCTGAAAGCCAATACTCCTTACAGTTTCGTCTTTCACCTGCTTGATCCAAAAGGAAAGCCAGCTGAAGATATGCAGCCGTATTTGGGCATGCCCGGTCATGCTGCCTTCGTAAAGTCTGACGGTACAGCCTTCGCCCACACACACCCTGACGGTTCAGCCGCAATGCCCGCGGTGATGCTGGCAAATGAAAGCTCCGGTATCCCGATGACAGGCATGGATGGAAGGAGTGAGATGTCACACTCCGGTGCGATGGACATGAGCGCGGAGCCAGTTTCGTCTACGGTCGCCTTCCCCTATGGCTTTCCATCCCGTGGATCCTATCGCATCTTTATCCAGATGAAGCACGGAAGTACGGTCGAGACCGGAGTATTTGACGCCAACGTTCAATAGCCACACAGTGGGCTCGGATTGGAGTAAGGTGAGACGGCCAAAGTGCCATCAACGCTTCTTTTTCTCTGATCTCTTCGTTCGCCAACTCAACTCGCGGTCTGATCGCTCCGACACCAGCGGCACAGAATATACTCTTTGCTCATACCTGACTAAACTGAAGAACAGGTGCCATCCTTCAACCCCATCGCGCGAAAGATAGACATCGCGAGACACCAATTGCTGAAAGCTGATTGCAGAAGATTGAGACCCACGAAGGTTGTCAGCCAGAGCCAGTAATGAGAGACCCAGTGAGCGAGAGCGAGAGAGAGGAGGACAACAATCCCCGCTGCAAGGCGAAGCGCGCGTTCTACAGTCATTGTGCAACTCCTTGGTGAACCTCAGGTTCACAGGTTATTTCAGATTTGCTGTGCGAATGAACCATGTAGTAGAGGATGGGAATCGTCGGCCAAGAGAGAAACGTCGAGGCTACAGCTCCGGCAATCAGCGACACAGCAAGGCCCTGAAATATCGGATCCGTCAGAATTACGGAGGCACCCACGACAACGGCGGCAGCTGTGAGAAGCATCGGACGAAAGCGGATCGCGCCAGCATCAATGACAGCTTGATTGAGCGGCGCTCCTTGTCGTCTGCGTAGCTCGATGAAGTCAACAAGAATGATCGAGTTTCGTACGATAATGCCTGCTCCAGCAATGAAGCCGATCATCGATGTGGCTGTGAAGAAGGCTCCCAACACGGCATGTGCAGGAAGTATCCCCACCAGCGTGAGTGGGATCGGCGCCATGATAATCAGGGGCACGACGAATGAGCGGAACCACCCAACCACCAGAACATAAATAAGAATGAGCACGGCGGCAAAGGCCAGCCCAAGATCACGGAATACCTCAATGGTGATGTGCCACTCGCCATCCCATTTCATTGAGTAGTGGTCAGTAGATTCAGGCTGCACGGCATTGTATCGAGCCAGCCTGTATCCCGCAGGTAGCTTAAGACGGTCGAGATCCTTGTTCATCTTGAGAATCGCGTAGACAGGACTCTCCTCGGCTCCGGCGACATCCCCAGTTACATAGACGACGCGACGGAGATTCTTGTGGTAAATGCTGCGCTGAATAGTCTCGCGATCTATCTTGACGAGTTCGCGCAATGGGATCATCGACCCGTCGGAGCCCGGCAAGCGAATGTTCGCCAGCCCTTGCTCTGAAGACCGATCCGGCCGTGCCAGTTCAACGTCGGCAAGTACCGGCTCGCGCGCCGTTTGATCATGGAGAAGGCCAACCTGCACTCCCGAGGTCGCAAGGGCGATTGAGCGTGCGACATCTGAAACGGCCAAGCCGTGCTGCGCCGCCTTTACCTCATCTACGTGAATTGAGAGGCGCGGCTGCGGATCTTCGACGTACCAATCTGTGTCTACGACACCCGCAGAGTGCTGAAAGATTGACTTGATCTGCTGCGCGACGCGAACCTGTCCGTCGAGATCGGGACCATACACCTCTGCAACCAGCGTTTGAACCACCGGCGGCCCGGGCGGCACTTCGCTGACCTGGATCCGAGCGCCGAATTGGTTGCCGATTGCAACTAGCTGGGGCCGTAAGCGGCGCGCAATCGCATGGCTCTGGTCACGGCGCTGGCCTGCCGGAACAAGATTTACCTGGATATCAGCCTGGTTCGACATGCGGCGCATGTAGTAGTGGCGCACCAGGCCGTTGAAGTTGTAGGGACCAGACGTCCCGGCGTAGGTCTGATAGTTCAATACGTCCGGCTCGCGCGCTAGCTCGTTGCCGAGAGCCTGCGCTACCCGGGTCGTCTGCTCAAGCGGCGTACCCTCAGGCATGTTCAATACGACTTGGAACTCACTCTTGTCATCGAATGGCAGCATCTTCACTCGAACCAGTCCCATCGGCACGAGCACGGTAGAGAAGAGCAGCAGTCCGATGACGCCGAGGAAGAACAGAATGCGATTCCGCGTGGAAGCGATAAGCGGCGTCATGACGCGTCGGTAAAGCCGTGTTCTCCAATTCTCGTGCTCGGGCTGCAGGATCTTCGCTCCCCCGAAGTGCTTACCGAGAAGCCGCATTGCCGCCCAGGGCGAAACCACGAAAGCGACCATCAGCGAGAACAGCATCGCTGCGGATGCGCCCACAGGAATCGGTCGCATATAGGGCCCCATCAATCCGCGCACAAGAGCCATCGGCAGTACGGCGGCGATCACGGCGAAAGTAGCGAGAATAGTGGGGTTGCCGACTTCTGCCACGGCTTCGATTGTCACTTCGCTGCACGATCGGTGCTGGTTCTCAGGCAGCCGGAAGTGACGCACCATATTCTCGACGACCACAATGGCGTCATCGACCAGGATGCCGATGGAGAAGATCAGTGCGAACAACGTGACACGATTGATGGTGTAACCGAGCAGAAAGAAGATCGCGACCGTTAGCGCCAGCGTGACCGGAATGGCGAGGAGGACAACCCCGGATTCACGCCATCCCAGAAATAAGGCGACAAGAAATGTTACGGAAAGCGTCGCCAGCAACAAATGCTCTAGCAATTCGTTCGACTTCGCTTTCGCGGTCTCGCCATAGTTCCGGGTTGTGGTCACCGTCACGTCGCTGGGAATCTGGACGGCCTTCATCTCGTCAATGCGCTTCAGCACGGCATTGGAAATGTCAGTCGCATTTGTACCCTTGCGCTTAGCTACAGTGAGAGTCACCGCCGGGTACTGTTTCGGCGCTCTGATCACAGAATTGGTGTGGCTGGTGGTGCCGAATAGAACATAGTTGACCGGCTCGGCAGGACCGTCCAGAATCTTTTCGGCGACATCTCGCAGGTATACGGCACGGCCGTGATCAACCGCGACGACTACATCTTCGAGATCCTTCGTGCTGGTAAACAGATTCCCGGCATCCACGCGGACCTCGCTGTTATTTTCGGCGAAGGTTCCCGCCTGTAAACCCGCATTCGCAGCCTGAAGCCGGCCCGCGACAGTCAGCGGCGAAACATTATAGGCGCTTAGCTTGTTTGCGCTCAGCACCACGCGCATTGTGCGGGGAAGCCCGCCGACCACGTTCGTCTCGGACACATCTCCGATCTGCTCAATATTGTGCTGGATCTCATCCGCGATGGCGCGGAGCTGGTACCCCGTATAGCGCTCGCTCCATAGTGTCAGCGAGAGAATCGGCACATCATCGATGGAACGAGCCTTGATGATGGGCTGCGAAACTCCGGGAGGCATGCGATCGAAATTCGAATAGAGCTTACTGTAAACCTTGATCAGCGCATCTTCCTGAGGCGTACCAACCAGGAACCGAACAATCACGAGGCTCTGCCCGGGGCTCGATGTAGAGTAAACATACTCAACACCCGAGATCTGGTGGACGAGTGACTCGATCGGCACTGTGACGCGCTCTTCAACTTCTGCAGGCGAAGCACCCGGCATTGCCGTGGTGATGTCGAGCATCGGAACCAGGATCTGCGGCTCTTCCTCGCGAGGAATGATTGTCACCGCGAAAACTCCGAGTGCGAGCGAGGCGACGACAATGAGTGGCGTCAGCTTGGAATTTAGAAAAGCATGCGCTAGCCGGCCGGCGAGGCCCAAGCCAACATGTCTGGGTATTCCGGAATCGCCCGTCATTGTTGCGCTCCGGACTGAACCTCAATCCTCTTACCGGCCAGATCGCGGTCCGCGGGATTGTCTACCAGACTTTCGCCGGCGATGATGCCAGATAAAACCTCTATAAGACCCGCCTGCTCACGCCCCAGCGTCACGTATCGAAGCTGCGCGATGCCATTCGAATCGATCGCATAAGCACACGGTAGGGAGCCACGCATCACGATCGCTGAGTGCGGGACAATAATTGCCTGCCTTTTGCCGGTCGAAATCTCCGCAGTACCATACATACCGGAACGAAACTGCTTCGATGAAGGCAAATCGATCTTGACCAGAAAGGTGTGACTGGCGGGATCGGCCGCAGGCACGATCTGTGCAACCCTGCCTCCCAGCGGCGAAGGCACAGCGTCCAGTACAACAGGGATTTCCATGCCGATATGAATGGCAGCGATGAGGGATTCATCTACCGAGGTCTGGAGTTGCAAGGAGCCTGCGGAGTCAATTTGCAGAAGCGGTACTCCGGGGGCAGCTAATGTACCGGGATCTGCAGTGCGTGAGATGATGACACCGTTGAATGGCGCTCGGATGCGCGTATAGCCTAGCATTGCGCTCGCGCCTGCAGCCTGAGCCTTGGCTGCGCTTCCCTGCGCTTGTAATGCTTCCGCTTGGGCCGCAGCGGCCTGCGCTCGACGCATCACTTCATCCATCTCTTGGGGACTTACGCTCTTTTGGGCCTCCAACTGCTTATAGCGTCTCAGCGTACTCGCCGCGAGATCCGCATTCGATTGCGCCGCCGCCTGCTGGCCGGCAACTCCCTTCACCGCCGCCTCAGCCTGGTCGACTGAGGCGCGCATCGAAGAATCATCGAGTACAAGGAGCACTTGCCCCGCTGCCACACTGTCTCCTTCGCGCACCATTACTCGCTGGACCCGGCCAACCACTTGGGCGGCGAGAATGGCGCTTTCGCGAGAGCGGAGCGTTCCAGTTGTTCGAACGCTCTGCGGGATCTCCAGCTGTCTGCTCTCCACCACATGCGCATACGCGCTCTCAGCTCCGGCAGACTCGACCGTAATATCTGAATGGCAACCCGCGACGATTGAAGCCGCCATAACGAGAATGCTTCCAGGCAAAACATGCTTCATTGCAATTCCTCCGCCGCCTCCGGGGTAAGTGTGCCCGTCGCGAAAAGCAGTTGTGCGTACGCTGTAGCGTTGTCGTATACGGAGCGCCAAAAGATTGTCTGGCTCTGCCGCTCTGCGTCTTCAGCTCGCAGCAAATCCGTGATGTTCGCAAGCCCTGCTCCATATCGATTCCGTACGATGCGCAAACTCTCAGTTGCCTGATCAATGGCGGCACGTGACGTTTCCAGTGAGAGCTGAGCTGTCTGCCGTTGAATATGCGCCTGACTAACCTGAAGCCGGACCTGTTGCTGATACATCGATAGTTGTGCGTCAACTCGGGATTTAGCCGCATTCTCGCGCAAAAGCTGAGCGCGCTTACTGAACGGAAGTATGTCGATACTGACCTGCACACCCGCCACCCAGTTGTTGCCACCGCCCCCCGTGAAGGTCGGTCGATCCTGTTCCGCGCTGCCGTAAGCGCTGACGCGAGGACCGTAGCTCCACTTCGATGCAGCTACCGCTGAGCCTTGGGCTGACTGCGCCTCGCTGATCGCCTTGACGTCAGGACGCCTTTTCACCGCGGCTTCGATCTCCTGTTCCAGCGCCGACGCGGTGAAGTTGTGCGGCTCAATTGGCTGTAGTTTGGTCTGCTGCAGATCCGGCGCTCCTATCGCCACTCGCAATTGTGCCCAGGCTAATGCGAGTTCGCCCTGCGCCGCGATGAGGGCCTGCTTGCGCTCTGCGACATTCACTTGTGCTGACATTCGGTCCGACTCGACGGCGAGCCCGGCTTTAACGTGATCGTCGACATAACCTAGCAGCGCCTGCGCCGTCTCAACTTCGTGCTGTGCAAGGTCTATCTCGCGTTCTGCATACAGCACAGATTGGTATGCCTGAACAACCTCCAGCGCTACCTTTTGATCTGCAGCCTTAGCAGACGAATCGGCACTCTGGCGCGCCAGATCGGCGCTCCGAATCATCTTTTGCGTCCTTAATGAGTCGAAAACCATCCACGATCCGACCAGTCGCGAACTGAAGTTCCCAAGAGGCGTAGGACGGTTGAGTTCGTTAACGTCGAAGTCAGCCGTTGCAAACCGCTGTTGCCGCAGTTTAGACCCGAACACGTACACCGGGTCGTTCCCGCGGGAAATGTCTTCAATAAAACTGACCTGCGGCAGCAGTTGGTTCCGGGCTAGCGACAAGTTGGCTCTTGCTTCCAAACTCCCGGCCTGCGCCAACTTGACTTCAGGGCTTAGTTCGATAGCCTGCTGAATCGCCTGGCGGAGCGTAAGCGGCTCCTCGGCAGCCACACCCATTGGAATGAGAACTCCGAACAGGAGCAGCCATCCGCTGCATGACAAGATCCGATACATGTCTCCCAGTTTCCTTTTTACAGCGTTCAATAGAAGGAAGTCTCGAAGCCCTGCATTCGTTACATTCAGCCTCAAATTTATTCTGAATCTGTCTGTTTATGGCACGCTCTCACGCTCTCCGAGATGGGTTGCGTACGCGCCGGATCCATTGCGACTGATCGGCCATTTGGTGACCTATTGAAATCGCACGCGATTGCACCGTAATTTGAATCTGGGAACCATGGGGCAGCTTATGGGCGTCCTTGAGTGTCGTCTCAAGTGAAAGCTATCGTGCTTGTCCCTATCTCTTCAGTAGGGAGAGGAGGTTCTTTCGAATATCTCCTTTGATCACCGAGTACTGAATCGCAGTCGGATTTTCTTCGCTGTCTCAATATACGTCGCGATGATACCGATGTTGGTCCTTGAGCTGAGCCACGTACTCCTCCACTCCCTCGGCTGACATGCCGCCTTCGCGTGCCACAATCTTATGAATGGCTGCATGTACGTCCTTCGCCATGTGCGATGCGTCGCCGCACACGTAAATGCTCGCGCCGTCCTGCAACCAACGCCAGAACATGCCCGAGTGCTCCAGCATGCGGTCCTGCACGTATAGCTTGTGAGCTTGATCGCGCGAGAACGCGGTATCCAGTCGTGTGAGATGGCCATTATTCAGCATCTCTTCAAGTTCTTCGCGATACAGGAAATCAGAGGACGCGCTGCGCTCTCCGAAAAAGAGCCAATTGCGGCCTTTGTGTGCGAGAGCTCTCCGTTCATGCAGAAAACTTCGGAAGGGGGCGATACCCGTGCCGGGACCAATCATGATAATCGGAGAGTCGGGATCCGAAGGCAGGCGAAATCTCTTGTTCGGCTGAATATAGACAGGCAGATGATCAAAGGGTGAGGTACGATCCGCCAGGAGTGTAGAGCAGACGCCGCCACGCTCTCTAGCGTTCGAGAAATAGCGCACAACTGCAACCGTTGCGTGTACCTCACCCTGGTGAGCGGCTGGACTCGAAGAAATGGAGTAAAGGCGAGGCGTCAAACGAGGCAGCATGCGAACAAGATCAGTGGGGTCATCCACGACGCCGGGAAACTCTACAAGCAAGTCGATGAGCCCTCGTCCCGATAAATAGCTTTCCAGATCCGATTGTTTGTCAGGCGTCAACAGAGCAAGAAGGTGCTGACACTTGCCCCTTGTCGCATATTCCTGAACGATCTTGCGGCTCAGTCGGGTGATTTGCACACCATGCAGAAGCGAGTCGTACAAAGTAGTGCTTTCCCAGTTTGCTGCGGATACATCCTCGTTGCCATTGAAGCGAAGTTGCTGAAGAATTTCGGCTACAAGGTTTGGGTCATTTCTCGGAATCACCCCAAATGCATCCCCAGCCTCGTAACTCAATTGGCCGTTCTCCGTTGAAAAAGCGAGATGAATCGTAATTTTGGTCGATGCGTCGGTCGTAAGTCTTCGCCGCTCCAGAAGTCGGGCTTGAAGAGGATTCTCCCGCGAGAACTTCTTCTCGACCTGCTCCTCTGAGCCAGAGATACAGCGAGTTGTTTGCTTTCCCCCGTTGCTGGACTTTGCCGAGCTTGCCACTTCCGATACGAGGGCCGCGAGCTCACGCTTATCCAGTTGCGCAAGAACAGCAGCCTTCCACTCCGAGAAGGGCTGCTCCACATCCAGATCGCTTTCGACACGTCGGCAGATTGGGTTCGCACCCAGCGCTGCGAGTTTGATGTCAAGGTCTGCGCCGAATTTGCAGAAGTGCTCGTAATGTTTGTCCCCGAGTGCGAACACGCTGTAGTGAAGCTTCTCCATGCGCGGAAAGTGCTCGAGACAAAGCTGCTCGTAGAAGGGTTGTACGCCATCGGGCGCGTCACCGTCCCCATAGGTACTGGCCAGGATGAGCGCATGAGTTTCTGCGGCTAGCGCAGCAGGCGCATATCCCACCAGCGTAGCAACCGCGGGCGTATGGCCCTTTGCCTTCAACTCCTTCGCCAGCTTGCGTGCCAGTCCTTCCGCTGTGCCGGACTGTGATGCATAGAGAATTGCGATCCGTCTTCCGGCTGGCGTGGATGTGGGCACAGGCGCAGTCGAATACATGCTTGCCAGTAGACCATTAAGCCATGCCCGCTGCTCTTCGCTGAACGGAGCATTCTCAGGAATGAATGGAATAGTATTGCTCACCGTGCTGCGGCCTCCTTCAGGTCTAGAAAAGACTTCAATTCATCGATGCTGTGGCGCCGGCTGAATTCGAGAAATGATTCATCCCCAAGGCGCTGCTCAATATACGCTGCAAGCAAGCGCTCCATCTGAGCAGGCAGATCCGAGAATGCGATGGAAGGAATCAATTCGCGTGCGAGGCCCTGGTCGTCATCCGACCCTCCGCCGATCACAACCTGGTAGCCTTCAGCGCCCATCACCTTCGTGCCCAGTAGCCCGATGTCTCCGACGTAATGCTGTGCGCACGAATGGGGACAGCCGGTAACATGCAGATTGACCGGCTGCAGAATCTGAAAACGGGAATCCAGAAACTTCGCCAGTTCCACCGCGTGTAACTTCGTATCCGTTGCTGCGTAGCGACACCCCCGATTACCAGTACAAGCAACGGTGCCGCGCAGCAACGTCCCAGCTTCGCAATCAAGTCCTCCAGCCTGAAGGCGCTCAATCGCTTCAGCTACACGGCTCGCCTGCACATTCGGTATCAGCAGGTTTTGCCATACGGTCAGCCGGATCTCACCTGTCCCAAAAACATCCGCAACGTCAGCGACTACGCGCATTTGATCGACGGGCAGTCTGCCCACGGGTACAGACAATCCGATGTAGTTAAGATCGGGCTGCCGCTGAGGGTGAACGCCGATATGCCCGGCTCTATCGATCGCATTGCGCGGTTCGCATTCGTCCGCTCTGCACCGAAGCAGGGCAAAGGCCAGATGCTTCTCGGTTTCGCTAATGAACTTCTCCACGCCCCAGCGATCGACGAGGTACTTCAACCTTGCCTTTTTGCGATCAGTCCGGTCGCCATGGTCCACAAAGACCCGAATCATCGCCGTCGCGACCGCGATAGCTTGCTCAGGCGCAACAAGCAGACCAATGTCCTCTGCAAACTGCTTGTGACCGGTAATCCCACACAGCAGTATCCGGAAATACACTCCGGAAGGAGCGCTCCGTCCTCGGCCAACGCGTACGGCCTGGAAGCCAATATCGTTCGTATTAGCTAAAACGCTAATTGAACCGCCGTTGTCAAAGGCGACATTGAACTTGCGCGGCAGCTCGTAAAGATCTCGCGAATTCAGAATGTACTGGTGCAAGCCATCGGCGATTGGACCCACGTCCAGCAGTTCGTAGGGATCGATCCCGGTGGTCGGTGAAGCAGTGATGTTGCGAACGTTGTCGGCGCCAGTTCCACGCGAGGTCAATCCCAGCGACTGCACGGTGTTCAGAACACGCACGATGTCCTTAGGCTGAAATTCCCGTATCTGCACGTTTGCACGCGTAGTCAGGTCGGCGCGTCCACATCCATACCTCTCGGCCATATCAGCGAGGCCGCGCATTTGATGAGCACTCAGCCTGCCTCCAGGGATGCGCAATCGCAACATGAACGAATCCTGGGCTGGAGCAACATAGAAGAGTCCATGGAATTTGAACCGGAAGACGTCCTCAGCTACGGGTGCCTGGTTCTTGTCGGCGTGGACCAGCAGTCTATCCCATATGTCGAGCGGATTCCGCTCCGCCTTCCAGCGCTCTTCCCGGCACAGATCCGATAGTGGTACTCCGTGATATGTCTCCTCAACCGGTTCGGCCAGGTTCTGTGCGCCAGATTGGGGATCGCTGGTGATAAGACCCATGGGCGTCAATCCGGCAAACGGACTGATCCTTTGTTGCGCCAAGCCGGCAAAAAATCCCGCCAGGTACTCCTTCTGATCGGACCTAAATTCCCCAGAATAAGTTGATGTAGATTCCATGCCGCGACCTCTGCTCTGTTGATGATGTGCGTCTTACGACCGGAACAGCTGCGATGGTCGCAAGGCTGCTCTGAAAGCTCAACGCGGAGCAAAGATGTGTCTTGAGGAGGACGCTCAGCACGGCATGGTGCACGAAGCGAAGTAAATCGAGGAGCACTGCGAGGCTCACCCGTATCGTTATCCTACGGCATACTCATCCAGTGAACAAGCGGTATGACTAGTTCCTTACGCCATCTTCATATGCAAATTCAAGAGGCCTTCGATGAACCCTGCTTGCTGCTTGGAGCTCGATCCGATGAATCGTCTCGCCCGCCGAGGCGAGCTTTGCGCAGATCTTCATTCAGCATGATTGCTTCGGCAATATCGCGCATCGACTTCCTGCGCTGACGGCTCTCGCGTTGCATCGCCCGGTAGGCTGCTTCTTCATCGAGACCAAAGTCTCGCTGTAAAACGCCCTTGGCTCGCTCAATCGCCTTCCGCGATTCAAGACGATCCGAGAGTTCCGAGTTCTCCGTCTCCAGCCGCGCTCGTTCCAACTCTGCGCCAACAAGATAACCAACCGCTGACAACAGCCGTACTTCCTGGTCCGTGTGACGGTAGGGTTTGCGATGTTGCAGGTTGATGACTCCTACCAGCTTGCTTCGACACAGAATCGGTACCGAAAGGAAAGCTTCGAACGAATCCTCTGGAAGATTTTTGAAGCGCTTGAATCGCGGGTCCCGAAGGGCATTTGCCGGGATCGCCACAGGCTCTCGGTGCCATCCCACCCAGCCGGTAATCCCCTGCCCCAGCCAGATACCCAGGTGATCGACTACATCTGAATGCTCGTTTTTAGATGCCCGCAGGACCAATTGATTATCTTCCAGAACGTAGACAAAACAGGAATCGCAATTAATGAGCGAGCAGGCGAAATCCACGATTCGACCTAGAACGACATGAAGTGGATCAGCCGCAGACATTCTGCTGCCAATCTCGTGCAGAAAATCTACGCCGAGCGCTGCCGATCTGTTAGCTTTCGCAGCAGAGGGACCACCCGTGAGCAGAGGACTGATGGGCGGTGATGGTGCATCCGCGGGCACATGCAAATCCGCCGCGTTGCGCTTCTGCTCCAGAAGTTCCGCCGATCGCTCCGCCAATTCCTTCACGAGAAACCCCATTTTTGACTGTGTGGGCTCATAGTCCGGCACGATGCCGTACGCGCTAAGGCCTTCTGTCGTGCTGGGGCCGATCGATCCGACCACCGTCGAACGAAATCCCTCATAGAGCGATTCAACATATCCCATCCGCTCCGCCATGAGAAACAGATGCATCACCTGTCCTGCATTCATGAACAACACAACGTCGACATGACCATGCGCAAGTGCAATCACAGCCTCTCGCAGTGGCTGCGTGTCCTCGGGCAAAGCCCATTGGTACACCGGAAGTCGAGTGAGTGAAATGCTCCTCTCGGCGAGGGCGGTGAGCAACTCCGGGTTTGATGTTCCGTACTCCTGCACCGCGATGTTCATACCGCTAAGGCTTGTGCCCAATTTCGATTCCAGCGCGGCCATTAGAGCTCGCCACGTGAATGGCTCCGGAGCAACTACAGAGATGGGTACCTGCAGTTCGCGAAGTGCGCTCGATGACTTCGGCCCTCGCGCTGCAATCTTAATCTCCCGCAATGCAGCCAGAAATTGCTCGCGATCGACGTGTTTCGACACGGTTTTTATCAGTGCCTTCACTCCCACACCCGTAGTGAAAACCACGAGATCAAAAGCGCCCTTGATCAGAGCGTCGGCAAATTCCAGAATCGGTTCCTGCGAGTCGAGCGACACCTCCCGCATTGCCGGTGCTACAAGCGGGTCACCGCCGTACGTGCGGATGAGTTTCGCCGTCTCTATTGCGCGGCGAGCCTCAAGGCTGAGAATCCGTAAGCCATTGAAGTTCGCGGCGGGCATCTTGTCTCTTTCCTGCTTCTGGTTTTCGTAGATCCACACGAAGTGGTCACCCGATCAGCTTGGCTTCCGCGTCCCGCGTCGCAGGCTGATACTGACGCTATCGTAACACTCAAGTTCCTTGGCCTTTCTCATCAGAAGACCAGCCGAGACGTCAATGACAGTGCATGATTATATGCGTGATAACGCGTGACTGCGATCTGTTCTCCTGCGCCAAATACGACGGCGAGCCGGCTTGTTTCGTTCGCTGTCACCTTGATCTTGCTCACTTCAAATCCCGGTGCGACAAACGTTTGAATCTTACCGTCGTGCGGCCCACCGCGGAAGAAAGTAGAGGTTATTTCTACCTCTGGCCAGAAGATCCGGTTCACGCGATCCTGAAATGCGGTATTCCAGGCGATAGGTCTGCCACTCGCGGCGGTATGTCCGGTGGGAAGCGTCATGCTCACCGAACTCTGCACATCGAAAGAGTAAAACCCCTTGCCGACGAATGCAGTAGGCATCACAGCTCCATCCGTGCTGCCATTCTTGTAGCTGCCGGTCGGAGCCGATCCGCCAAGCGCCGCGCTTACGTTGTAATTCCCTTTCATTTCGTTCGCGCCGAAAACTCGATACTTCAGCAGCATGGAGAAATCTCCCGGCCCGTCAACGCTCCCCTTTGCATTGTGGAGAAGAAACGGCGGCAGATTTAGATCCAGTTCGGTTCTGTACCAGGGAATGAAGTTGAATCCTTTCCCTCCGTCAAGATTCCATGTTGTGGTGTGCGTCGGTGTGTACTGGCGGACAGCATCAAACCGAACCAATTGCACCAGACCGGATGAAGGTGTGAACACCGGCACAGCCCAACCGGGCTGTTGCGATGAGGTGATGCGCACGCGTTTCTCCCACGCGTCCACGAATCTAACTTGGCTGAAGCAGTGCGTGGAGACTGCACAAAAAAGAATGACAGCGAACAATCTGGGCACATTGACCTCCGGAGAAGAATCTGCAGCGATGAAGTGCGCGCGCATTTTCGGCATGACGCGCAGCAGGGTGAGGGATTGACTGAATAGGTGGAAGATCGCTGTGGAGACAACTAGAAGCCACGCGCAGTAGGCGAGCTCATACCTCACATCCGCACATCCCGGTACGGATTGAGTGATGCGATCTCCTCCACGTTTACCTTTCAACTCATGAGGATCGCGTGAGAATCAAACCAAATCTTTTGCCCACTGAATCTTTACGCGATCTTTACGGTCAATGCCACTAGCGCTCTTGCATGCAATTCAATCTCACGTTATGCTCGACCCAGTCGCTCTGATTCGGAGCAGCGGTTTCAGCGCTGCTCTTGCGAGCCGGCTCTGATGCCGGCCACTCCAATCGAGCAACGCCCCAAAGCTCCTCGAAGAGCTGACTCATTACAAGTCAAGCAACCCGCGGCCGAGTTTCTCGCCCGCACGCTCGCTGTGTCACTCTTCGCAATCTCTCAATATGGAGCTACTGTGGAACTTCCCCTCATCCAACGAATACAGGAATCCGCGACCGCATTTTTCCCGGCGGCCGCAACGAACGGCGCCGAGGTGGGGATCTTTTGCGGTACGGCACCGCGCGTTTACGAATTGCCGATTCCCGGTCCAGGTGAACAGTATCGATTCCACTTCGACATGACGAAGTGCATCGGCTGCAAGTGCTGCGTGGTGGCCTGCAATGAGCAGAATGGCAACCCTGCGGACATTCTCTGGAGGCGCGTGGGCGAGATCGAGGGCGGTTCTTACCCGGCTACCCAGCGTCACTATCTTTCTATCGGCTGCAATCACTGCCTCGAACCAACTTGCATGACGGGATGCCCGGTAGACGCGTACTTCAAGGACGATCTCACCGGGATCGTCCGCCACAGCGCAGACGCCTGCATCGGATGCCAATACTGCACCTGGAATTGCTCCTATGGTGTGCCGCAGTACAACGCCGATCGCGGCGTCGTGGGCAAGTGCGATATGTGCTACGGCCGCCTTGCACGCGGTCAGAATCCTGCATGCGTCTCCGCATGCCCTGAAGATGCTATTCAGATTGAGCTTGTAAATATCGCGGAATGGCGTTCGAACTACAAATCCTTGGCCAACTCCCCCGGAATGCCCTCTGCCGACGACAGTCTCTCGACGACACGAATCACTCTTCCAGATTCAGATCCTGGTGATCTCCGCAAGGTCGACATCACCCATCTCCAGACAGAGCAGCCCCATTGGCCTCTGATCATTATGACCGTGCTCACGCAGCTTTCGGTCGGTCTATTCGTAGCGATCTCGTGTATGCAGTTTGCCGGGAAGAGCGCTCAGAGCTCCGCAGCGGGCGTGGCTTTGTCTGTCGCGATTGCAGCGTTACTCGCTTCTACCTTCCACCTCGGCCGACCGATTCACGCAGCGCGCGCTCTCAAAATGTGGAGACGCTCCTGGCTTAGCCGAGAGGTCCTGCTTTTTACTCTCTTCGCTTTTTCTGCAACCATCTGCTCTGCATCATTAATGCTTGGCTCTGCAGCCGCGCCACTCTTAGGCGTCATCACTTCACTGCTCGGCATTGGAGGAATCGCGGCAAGCGCTCGGCTCTATCTTGCGCCTGGCAGACCGGCATGGAATACATCGATCACATTCCTGGAGTTCTTCGCTTCAGCACTTCTCCTTGGATTAGCCTCAGCATCGACAATCAGCAGCCTACGTTCGCATTTTGACTCCCTTCTCATCGCCGCAATATTTTGCGCCGCTAGCTTGATCCTCAAGGTCTGCCGGCTGCGCTTCGCATCACGTCAAGAGCTCTTCACCAGCTGGCAGCTTCTGTCCTCCGTCCTTCTGAACAAGCTTCTGCTGCGGGCTGCCCTGTTGGTCCTGGGAACCTGCCTTTTTGAGTGCAGTGAGCGGACAATCCCTCGCGCGCTCGGATTTGTCGCTTTATTGGCAAGCGAGTTTGTGGGCCGCTACCTATTCTTTGTCAGCGTGGTGCCCTGCAACATCGCGAGTGGTTATCTCGCCAGAGAGGCCGCATGAGCCTGTTGGAATGGATGCGCCACAAGAGCGGGCTCGATACGCGTGCGTCGCAATATGCCTATTCTGACGATCCCGTACTTGGCTACACCTCTATTCGCAAACACGCTGAGCACTGGGTGAACACCACGTGTGGTTACTGCTCCGTCGGTTGTGGCATGCAGCTCGGTGTGCGCAAAGGCAAAGTAGTCAGTGTTCGCGGCAATCCTGATCATCCGGTAAATCGCGGAAAGCTATGCCCAAAGGGACTAGCAGAGCATTATGCGATCGACACAGATGACCGCGCTCTCTATCCGCTACTGCGCAAAGAGTGCGGTCTCGCACGTGTCACATGGGATGAAGCGCTCAGCACGATGGCCCGCCGGTTCAGGGCCATTCAGGAGAAGCACGGAACTCAATCCGTGGGGGTCATCAGCACCGGCCAGCTTGTTACTGAGGAGTTCTACGCTCTCGGAAAACTAGTTCAACTCGGCATTGGCACGCGTAACTATGACGGCAACACGACGCTCTGCATGTCAACCGCCGTTGCCGGCTACAAACGCTCATTCGGCAGCGATGGTCCTCCCGGCGCTTACCAAGATCTCGAAATAGCAGACGTAATCCTGTTGATTGGAGCGAACATCGCGGAGAATCATCCCATCCTCTGCACGCGCGTCGAAGCAAATACGCACAAGACGTTAATCGTGGTTGATCCGCGTGTCACCAAGACCGCCATGATGGCCGATCTCCACCTCCCCATTAAGCCTCGCTCCGACCTCGCCCTGATCAACGCAATGTTGCGCATCATCATCGACGAGCATCTTTTCAGCGGCCCTTACGTTGATGCGCACACTACCGGTTTCCGTGATTTGAAAGCATCACTTGAGCCCTACACCCTTGAGTGCGCAGCGGGAATCACGGGGCTCGATGCAGAACTCATTCGCCGCACCGCTCACATTTACGCCACTGCGCGTGCTCCGTTCATTGGGTGGACGATGGGCGTCAATCACAGCACCAAGGGCACCGAAACAGTTAACGCCATTAACAACCTCGCGCTGATTACTGGGAATGTCGGCCGAGCTGGCGCATCTCCGTTTTCTATCACGGGACAGTGCAATGCAATGGGAACTCGTGAATCTGGATTTGCCTCGTCTCTGCCAGGGTACCGCAAATTCGAGTCAGAACCTGATCGGAATGAGTTGGCAAAAATCTGGAACATAGATGCCAGCCGCATTCCCACGGCGCGAGGCCTTGCTTACCCGGACATCATCGAGGCAGCTGTGGCTGGGAAGATCCGTGCTCTCTGGATCATCGGCACAAATCCCATCGTGTCTTATCCGAATATCGATGTGCTTCGGCACGCATTCAGCAATCTCGATTTCCTTGTCGTACAGGATGGATTCCATCCCACACCCACATCAGAGCTTGCTCACCTTGTTCTTCCAGCCGCCATCTGGGGTGAGAAGGAAGGAACTTACACCAATTCCGAGCGGCGCGTCAGCAAAGTCAATAAGGCAGTCGATCCTCCCGCGCAAGCGCGTTCTGATTTCGAGATCTTTCTTGCATTTGCCCAGAAGCTTGGTTGCCGTGAAGAACTGTTCCGGGAATGGCAATCGCCGGCGGAAGCGTTCGAAGAATGGCGCGAGGTATCACGTGGCCGGCTCTGCGACTACTCCGGAATAACGTATGAAGCGATCGAAGATTGCGGCGGAATCCAGTGGCCCTTCACAGCCGGATCACATGACAGCCCAGCGGCCACTCGCAGGCTGTACGCAGACAAGTTATTTGAGACTGAAGATCGTCGCGCCCGGCTCATCCCTACACATTGGTCGCCTTTTCCTGAGCAGCCCTCTCCAGAATTCCCCTTTGTGCTGAATACCGGTCGCACCGTCGAGCACTGGCACACACGCACCAAAACCGGCGCCATCTCCATCCTGCAGGAGCTATCCCCCCGGGCTTGGCTCGAGATGAATCCTTCCGATGCCGCCTTGCTCAATCTCAAGCCACACGACCGAGTCGATGTGGTGTCGCCGCGCGGACGGGTGAGCCGCGTTGAACTCCGCGTCACAGAGATCATCGCATCGGGACAGGTATTTCTTCCTTTTCACTTTTCCGAGACTAACGCAAACCAGATCACTCAAAGCGCCTTTGATCCTATCTCGCGTGAGCCAAACTTCAAGCAATGCGCAGTCCGCGTTGAGAGATCCCCTGCGGCACGTTCCTGACACTATCTATCCGAAGGAGCACTCCCATGAACAGGACATCTTTCGCAAAGAGCGGTCATCTTCCAACCCTCATATCTGCTTTTCTCTATTTCGACCTTTCCTTCATGGTCTGGGTCATCTTTGGGCCGATGACTCCATTCATCGCCGAGCAGCTAAATCTTTCTGCCACGCAGAAAGGACTGCTCACCGCTGTCCCGCTGCTCGGCGGCTCGTTCTTTCGTCCGATCCTCGGCCTGCTTGCTGATCGGTTCGGAGGGCGCCGCGTCGGGATCATTGGACTTTCACTCACCTTGATCCCTCTTGTGCTCGGGTGGCACTTCGCCACGCAGCTATGGCACTTATACATCGTGGGATTTCTCCTCGGAATTGCCGGCGCCAGCTTCGCCGTTGCTCTTCCTCTCGCAGGGCGCTGGTATCCGCCAGAACACCAAGGACTCGCAATGGGAATCGCAGGAGCCGGAAACTCGGGCACTCTCATCGCCACGCTCTTTGGTCCACGGCTTGCACAACGCTACGGATGGCACACGGTATTCGGCATAGCTCTCCTGCCGATCTTCGCAGTGCTGATTACCTTCTTCCTACTCGCTCGCAACAGCCCTTCGAAATCTGCCCCAAAACCTTGGAGCAGCTACGGCGCGCTTTTCCGCACCGCTGACGCTTGGCGCCTATGTCTTCTTTACAGCGTCACGTTTGGAGGGTTCGTTGGCCTGACTAGTTTCCTCTCCGTCTTCTTCCACGATCAATATCGTCTCAGCAAAATCGCCGCGGGTGATCTTACCACGATCGTTGTCCTATCCGGCAGCTTCCTGCGCCCGGTGGGCGGTTGGCTCGCCGATCGCTTCGGCGGGTTCCGTATGCTGATCGCCCTGTTCGGCGCAATCGCGCTTTGCCTCATGCTCGTTTGCACCCTGCCTCCGATCGCCCTCGTGGTTTCATTGCTCTTTGTGGTGATGGGGATGCTCGGCATGGGCAACGGAGCAGTCTTCCAAATAGCTCCGCAGCGTTTCCCCCGCGACATCGAGCTCATTACAGGAATCGTCGGCGCCGCCGGCGGGCTCGGCGGATTCTTCCTACCTTCGCTTTTGGGTATGCTCAAAGATCTAACCGGCACCTACGCAGCCGGGCTCGCCTGCTTCGCCCTTTGCACCGCAGCAATCTGCATGCTCTTGCTCGAATTCGGGGTTCGCTGGAAGCGATCGTGGCCTGCAGACGCCGTCACTCGAGCACAAATCTTCAGCTATCGAGATTCAAGGCCATCAACTGCTCTCGGCGAAATGGCCAGCGATTAATCCCGCCGGCCATCCTCAGCCTTCATGAGGAACATCGTGGTTCACTTGATGAGCTAAGGCGGAATTATGATCTGCTTGGCTTTCGGGCGCTCCATTCCGTGTTGAATCGATGAAATCCGAATCTGGGTAAGGGGTGAGATGTACTTTTCCCGCACCCGGCTTCGGTCGAGAACCCCGGATGGCTTCAATGACCCATTGACACCCCCAAAACCGAAATCCTAGCCTGCGGGTAAATCGATTTTGATAGGGGCGGTGGGGTGCAAATGATGCAACGAATCAATCGCAGAAGCTTTGTCAAGGCGGCGGCATCTATGGCCGGCGTTCAGGCGCTTCACGCCGTTCCGGCGCTGGGAGAGATGGATGCTCGGCTCGTCGCTGTGTCTACGCCGCTGAGTTTGTTCGACTATTCGAACGTTGAATTGCATGACGGCCCGATGCGGCGCCAGTTCCAGGAGAACCATGCAAGGTTCTTGAACCTGGATGACGATCGCATGCTGAAAGTCTTTCGTCAGGTCGCGGGAATCCCCGCCCCAGGAGAAGACATGGGTGGCTGGTACGACTTGAACGGGTTCAGCCTTGAGCGGAACGACTTCCATGGGTTCATCGCAGGGCACTCGTTTGGACAGTACATCTCTGGGCTAGCGCGTGCGTATGCAGTCACAGGCGACGAGGCCACCCGGCAGAAAATCAGCCGGCTGGTCAAGGGATATGGCGAAACGCTTGATGCAAAGGCAAAGTTCTTCGCTGATTACCGGCTGCCTGCTTATACCTACGACAAGCTGTCGTGCGGCTTGATCGACGCGCATGAGTATGCGCATGATGCTCTGGCTCTGGATGTTCATGAGAGGCTCACGCGGGCGATCGTTTCCTACTTGCCTGAAAAAGCCCTCTCGCGAGCAGAACAGCGTTCGCGGGCGCACAAGGACACGGCATATACATGGGATGAGACCTATACGCTGCCAGAAAACCTGTTTCTCGCGTATCAGCGAAGCGGGAAACCTCTCTACCTGGATATGGCAAAGAAGTTCCTGGAGGATGACACCTACTTCAATCCATTGGCGGAAGGCAACAACGTGCTTCCGTTTGAGCATGCGTACAGTCATGTCAACGCATTCAGCTCGGCGATGCAAGCCTACATCACCCTCGGAAGCGAGAAACATCTCCGTGCCGCAAAGAATGGCTTCCAGATGCTCCAGAATACGCAGAGCTTCGCGACCGGCGGATGGGGCCCGAACGAGGCGTTTGGAGAGCCAGGAGTCGGTCAGCTCGGCGACAGCCTGAGCCAGACGCACGCCAGCTTCGAGACGCCTTGCGGCGCCTATGGTCATTTCAAGATCACGCGATATCTTCTGCGCGTCACCAAAGATCCAGCCTATGGCGACAGCATGGAGCGAGTGCTCTACAACACCATCCTGGGTGCGTGGCCCATTCAGGCGGATGGAACCTCGTTCTACTACTCGGACTACGCAAATACCGGTAAAAAAGTCTGGTACAAGGACAAATGGCCTTGCTGCTCCGGGACATTCCCCCAGCTTGCCGCTGACTACCACGTCAGTACTTATTTGCGCTCGCGCGACGGCGTGTATGTCAATCTGTTTACGCCATCGAGTGTCCACTGGACCAATGGTGGCACTAAGCTTCAGCTAACGCAGATAACCAGGTACCCCTTCGACAACAACATCGAGATTCAGATTTCGGCGTCGCAACCCCATGAACACACGATCTACCTTCGTATTCCCGCATGGGCCAAGCCGGATCCGGTCGTTATGGTCAATGGCCGGCGAGTAACGAGCCGAGTCGATGCGGGATCGTTCGCCGAACTACGCAATACATGGAAAGAAGGCGATCGGATTCAGGTTGAGCTTCCAATGCCGCTCCATCTCGAAATGGTTGACGCAAACCACCCCAACCTCGTGGCACTGGTCCAGGGACCCCTTGTGCTGATGGCAATCACTGATTCTCAACCCACGTTCGATCGGCAGGCTCTTCTGCGGGCGAAGGCGACAAAGAATGAACTCGGGGACTGGACTGCAGAGTCCATCAGCGGTGGAGACGTGACGATGAGGCCATTCATGAAAATCGATAAGGAAAGCTACAGCGCTTACGTGCAGATCAGAAGCTGATACATAATTGGCTGCCGGACAAGGAGGAGGTCATTAGGCTCAGACTCGGTCTGGTCCGGAGATTAGCCCGGTCATATGGAAGGAGTGACAGGAGCGATGATCAACCGAAAGGACTTCGTAAAAGGCTGTGCAGCTGCGATATGCGGATCCGGCATAAGCTGTACGGGGAAGTCATCTGCCGCTCAGGTGGCGGAAGAGCACTCAGGCGACTGCGATCTGAAGCAGCTCACACAGGTACGCGACCGTGCCGACGCGGCGCGACTCCGCTTTTCAAAGCTAATTGAAATCATCGAGGATAGATTGCCGGAAGACAGGCGCAAAGCGATCCTCCGTGCGCTTGGAGGCAGGTGCGCGGATACGTATCGCGCGGCTCTACTGGACCGTTACAAGGGTGATATTGAGGGCTTTCTCGCAGAAGGCCGGCGCAATTGGATGGCAGAAGCCACCTACGACAAAGAAAAGGGAACGATTCGCATCGTCGACAAAGGGCCATCATGTAGCTGTCCGATGGTGAAGGTCGGCAACACACCGCCTAGCTTCTGCGACTGCACTTTGGGATGGCAGGAAGAAGCCTACTCTGAGATCTTGGGAAAGCGTGTTAAGGCAGAGCTTGAAGAATCGATTCTGCGCGGCGGCAAGAAATGCGTCTACAGGATCACTATCATCTGAGGACGCGAGATGCCTTGCCGTCAGTCGCAACCGCACCATTTGACCACTACTGAGATTGCGAATTCCCCTCGACAAGCTTGAACCGATTCTCTTCTCGCTTCTTGTTGTTCGCCTGCTGACGAACGGCCGCAAGCTGCTTCAGCAATCCGGGAATCTCGCTCTTCTGATCAGTTTTTCGCAATGCACGGACGAGATCATAGAGGGCGGTCTGGTCTGCCGGATCATCCTGCAAAGCTCTTCGGCATTCCGCGACAGCTTCGGGATACCGGGAAGTTGCCATGTACAGCTTGGCAAGAACGGTATGCGCTGGGCCGAGACTCGGTTTGAGCGAGACAGCCCTTCTTGCCGAGCTCAGCGCTTGATCGAACTCCGGTGTTCCCGGCTGCGGGTCCTGCTCGGTCAGCACGTCGGCTTGCATGTAGAGCAGAATCGGATCGTTTGGTCGTGCCCGAAGCTTCTCTTGAATTCCAGCAAGCGCCTTCTTGAAGTCGTTCTGCTGCACCGCGGTTAAGCCCTGCGCTGCTGCGGACAACGATGACTTCGGGTCGAGTTGGTATGCCTTGTCGAAATCAGTTTGAGCCTTCTCGTACTCCGAGAGTTGAACGTACAGCATCCCTCGTGCGAAGTATAGTGCCGCCGCATCCGGCTGCAGGCTGATGCCGTCGTTCACCACGTTGATACCTACCTGGATTGACTGGTGCTTCTCAGCTATCGTGGCGAACTCGAGGTATAGATTCACGTTTCTCGAATCCTGAAGTATCGCCTCGCGCAAGGCATCAACTGCCTTCTCCGTCTCATGAGCTTGCTCATAAGCTTGAGACGCGAGTTCCAGCGTCTGCGCATCGGGATTCGCATCTAGCAATGGCTTCAGGGTTTCAATGGACCCTTTCGGCTGTTGCGCCATCAACTGAACCGATGCCAATACCCGGCGCTCTTGTGCGTTCTCCGGATTAGCTTCAACGGTTCGTCTGAGGACAACAATTGCCTTATCGAATTGCCTCAGCCTCACCAGACAGGCGGCATACGCGCGCAGTCCAGCAGGTCGAGCCTCAAACAGAGATAGAGCTTTCTCAAAGTGAGGCAGCGCCGACGTACAGTCACCCTGTTGGTATTCAAGGATCGCCACCATGGCGTGGCTGGTCAAGTCGTCCGCGCGTAGCCTCAGTAGATGTTCGATGAGCGGGATGCCAGCGGCATTCCCCCGATCGAATTCGATCTGCGCAGCGCCCTGCAGAGCGGGGATGTCGTCCGGTGCGAGTTTGATCGCATGCCTGAAAGAAGCAAGCGCATCTTTTGTGTTCCCGACTCCCTTGAATGCGACGCCTTGCATCGTCCAGAGCTCTGAGTTCGCGGGGGAATCTGCAAGAGCTGTCTTGAGCAACTGCAAAGCCTGTTTGTATTCCCCGGCTCGAAGCGCCGACGCTATCTGCGCCATTCGGTTGCCATTCTGCTGGGCCGCCACGAATGAATGCAGAGAGATAACGGCGACTATAACCAGAAGGGCTCGGCGAAGCCTTAAATCACTTGTCATAATGCAAAACAACTAGAGCTACACCTGGGCACAAGAATGCTGAGTTCTTGAAATGTGATGTTACTCAAAAAGAGCAGGCCGGCCAACTCGAAGAGCTAGCCGGCCACATCGAAACCGGGTTTATGTCAGAACGAGAGTCTTCCTCCCAATTGCCAGAATCTCGGCTCGTGGGAACCCGTAGCCGCACCAAAGCTGCCGTTTGCAATATTCGTGTCTGGGTTAGCGTAGTTTGCCCGGTTGAACAGGTTGAAGAATTCAAACCGGATCTGGAAGTTCACGCGCTCCGTGATCGCCGTGTCTTTGTAGATGTTGGTATTCGTCTCAAAGAAATTCGGCCCGCGGAACTGCATCGGTTTCTCGTTCCCCTCCTGTCCCAATGCCGGGATAGAGAAGTTGGACTTCGGCACTGCACCGGTGAGCCAAGCCTTGTTGCCGCTTAATTGCTTGTAGCTCGTGGCATCCGGGTAGTCGAGGTTGTTGCCATCAGCGTTATAGTCGCCGCTATATGACTGCAGCCCGACCGCAGGATTGGCCGGAGAGGGACACGCAGCAGCCCCAGTCGACGTATCCGCGCATATTGGCGCGAACCCGTTGAAGTTGGCTGCTGTGAACGGATATCCCGACTGGAAGACGGTTGTGCCGCTCAGACCCCATCCTCCCGTCACTCTTCCGACTGCACCTTTGCCCTGGTTGAGTCCCTTGATCGAATAGTTCCAACTCAGAGAGAACCGATTCGGCACGTCGAAGACCGACGGTCCGTAGTACTGGCTGGGATTATCCGGTGTCGGATACGCGAGGCCATCATCCTTCGAACTGGAACGCGTATACGATGCATCGATGAAGCCGCGCGAGAAGCGACCTCTTACATCAAAGTAGACACCGTGGTAATTGCCGTAACGGTCGTTATCGGCGTACGATATCGATCCGAAACTGGTATTGAGGCCGGTTCGCACCAAGCTCTGGTGCGTGATCAGATCACCTGGAACCACGTTGATGTCGACTCCATATGAGACGTTACCAATTGAGTTTCCGTTTCCGACAATGTTCCAGGAGTGCGATCCGCTGTAGCCCACAGTCGCAGCTATATCGCGCGTAAGCCTTCGCTGAACGCTAAGCGACCATATATCCGCCCACGGTGATTTGAGCAGCGGGTTGATTGCTCCGATAGCGAAGTTGCCGCCAACCTTCCCTCCTTTGGCATCTAACCCTCCTTGGAATGTCGGGAAAGTAAATCCAAACGGTGGTTTGTCGCTGGTTCCCAATTGGAAGATCGGTGGAGTTGATGTCCCCGTTGTAAATGATGCGAGTACCAGCCCCGGCGGGCTCCCGCGAAATTCTTCCTGAACGTTCGCCGATGTAAGCCAGTTGGCGTACAGTCCCCATCCGCCGCGGACCACCCAATCACCATTTCCGGTCGGATCCCATGCGAACCCGGCTCGAGGACTCCAGAGATTATCAACGGAATGCAGCAGGGCATTGTGTGTTGGCTTTGCATACCCGTTTGCAATCTGCTCCTGCTTCGTAGTGCCGGTTCCGAAGTAGAAGTTGCCGAATACTGTGGCGTCGCTTCTCGACCAGGGATTGCCGCTGTCATCGTAGCGAAGACCTAGCGTGAGAGTCAGGTTCTTGCGAGCCTTCCACGTGTCTTCGACGAATAGACCGAAAGTCCTGGCCGCGGCATCCCAGTTCCACAACTGCTGCGTGCCCGTTTGAGGGTTGTACATAATGCCGCTCTCGTTGGTGGGAGCGTCTTGCGCAAGTTTCAGCAGGTTGTCGAATGCGAACTTAGGCTGCGACCAGGGCCCTTGGAATGGTTCGACGTCGTCGCCAAACCAGCCCTCATAGCCGAACTTCAGCGTATGCGTCCCCTTTACATGCGTAAGCACATCGCGCCAGTGCCAGTTGTGCTGGATGAAATCGCCCTGGGCGAAGCCGACCCCGTATGCCTGGCCGCCATCGGCGTTGATTCCATTAACCGAAATCGACGGCACGGTGTAGTCTTTGGCGCCGCTGCCCAGCACGCCTTCCACACGGCTGATTCCTGCAGTGGCTTCATTCAACGTGTTGTCAGAGAAGGTGTGTGTCCAGGCCGCCTGTCCGGCAACCTGCCATGTATGGTTCAAGGCCGAGAAATCAGGCATGGGAGATGCAGCGCCAGTCTCAAGCAGCGTACGGAACAGGCTGACGTAGATGCGCTCTTTGTGAAAGGCTTGATCAATACGGGCGAAGTACTGAGTGCCGTTGCGAATCTGGGTGGCGCCGAACGAGCCCTGAGCGATCATCGGCAGCGCACAGGGCACCCCGTTCTTGCCCGCTCCGGTTCCGCAAGCCGTGCCGAAGACATCAGCGGCCGTTTGCTGCACGGTCACCGAGCCAACTCCGGAGGGCACATACTTTGCGAGGATCCCTGTCCCAACGGTGCCCGGATAGTTCGCCTGTGCAAAGGAGATGAAATCCGGTGCAGCAAAAGTCACAAAACCACCAGCGCTCGCGGAAGAGCGCAGTGGCTCAATTGCGAAATAGAAAAAGCTGTTGCGATGCGGAATGATCGGACCGCCAATCGCAAAGTCCATATTGTTCGAGTGGAACGGCTTGTATGGACTGTCTTTTGACGAAACAAAATGCTGGTTCGCGAACATCCCCTGGTAGTTAAACCAGTCGGAAGCGGAACCGTGAAATGCATCCGTACCAGACTTCGTTGTGAAGATTGTCTGCAGACCGGCCGCGCGGCTGTGCTCCACCGAGAACGTGTTCACCTGCACGCTTGTTTCCTGGATGGACTCCGGCTGAGGGGTGAGATTCAGCACGCCCTGCCGGATGCCGCTGGTCACGTCGAGCCCGTCGATCACGTACTGATTGTTGTTCTGCCCCTGTCCGTTGGCGCTGGCGTCCACCTGTTCTTCCGTAGAGTAGTTGTCCACGCCAGAAGCTGGGCTGCCGGAAGTGCTGGTCCCAAGGCCAGAAACGCCCGGCGCCATCGTCACAAGCGTCACAAGGTTCCGGCCAACGATAGGCAGTTGCGCGACGCCCTTGTTATCCAGAGTCAGTTCGGTGCGGCTGTCCGCAGTGTCGACGATCGGCGCCTCCGTGCTGACGACCACAGATTCACTGGCTGACCCGACTCGCAGGGAAATGGGCAGATTGACGTTTTGTTCGGTAAGCACAGTCACCGACGCCTCTGCCTTGGAGAACCCCGTGGCCTGTACGGAAACTTTGTAATTCCCTGGGGCTAGACTGACGAACCGGTAGTTGCCGGAGCTGTCAGAAGCCGTAGCCTTTCGCTCTCCCGTAGCAACATTCTGCAGTTCGATTTGTGCCTTTGCGACGCCTGCTCCCGTAGGATCCTGGACGACTCCCTGGATATTCGCGGTGAACTGTGCGAACGCGGGAACGGCCAGGAGAGCCAGCAAGGAACACAGCGAGATGGCAAGGTAGAGCACCCTGCGTCGTGACATGTACACCTCCTGAAACACGGATCGGGTTATATTTGGCTGCTATCAGAAAACGTTTCCCCGATTTCTCAACCTTGTAGAAGATGCTCAGAACGGGTGTCAATGGGTTCTATGTACTATTAGACCGGTTCAGCGGCTCCATCCGCGGTTCGGAACCAACCCCGCCCCCTCGCGAATGGTCACCAGCCGATTGCCGGCAATGTGCCGCAAATTCTCGTGCAATCCGCTAGGCCAGTAGATCTCCAGATCTACTTCCATCGCAGCACCCAGTCCGAAATGGAGCCGCGGGTCGTTGCACGAGTAATAGCTGGACTGGCTCACTAATGCCTGAGCTTGGCTCTTGCCACCATAGTGCGCAATCACGCGCGCGCCGATCGCGCTTCGATTCGACTTCACACCTTCCAACTTCACCTTGAGCCAGTTCTGCTTCACCTTCTGATCATTGCGCAGCAGCGATGGAGGCTCATTCATGTTCACGATCAGCACATCGATATCTCCGTCATTATCGAAATCACCAAAGGCGCAGCCCCGGCTGCTGTGTGCCGCCGTAATTCCCTCTCCGCACTGGGATTCAAGCTCTTCGAATGTGCCGTTGCCTAGATTCCGGAAAAGTACACGGCGGGTCTTGTAGGGATACTGCGGCAGCTTCTTCTCCACTTCGGGATAGACACTGCCCGTAACGAAGAGCACGTCGGGGTAGCCATCATTGTCCAGATCAAAAATTCCTGCTCCCCAGCTTGTGAACCGCGTCTCAACTCCGACCTTGGCAGCTCGCGTTACCTCATCGAAGTTCCCTTTGCCGTCATTGCGGTAAAAACCGCTCGTGTCGTCGATGAAGTGCGTCTTGAACAAATCCAGGTGGCCGTCGAGGTTATAGTCCCCGATTCCCACACCCATGCCGGCTTGTTCCATCCCGTCATCGCTCAGTGCGACCCCGCGAGTCACACCCTCTTCGCGGAAAGTGCCGTCGTGGTTGTTCATGAACAGCAAACTCGGAGTTGAGTCGCACGCTACGAAGATGTCTGGCCACCCGTCTTCATCGAAATCGGCTGCGACCACGGTCATACCATAGCTCTCGATGGCCACATCGATCCCTGCCTGCTTGCTGACGTCTCTAAACGTGCCGTCACCGTTGTTCCGATAAAGAACGTGTCGTCCCGTGGGCAAACCTCGTGGCCCGCAGTTTACGGGAATCCCCTTCCAGTTGCAGGTCGATTTCTCTCCCGGGACCGGAGCGTTTTCGAACGAGAATCGAATATAGTTCGATACGAACAGATCGAGATGCCCATCGCGATCATAGTCAACGAAGGCACATCCCGCTCCCCAGCGTGCCGGCCCTGATTGCACTAGGCCGGCTTCCTTGGTCACGTCTGTGAAGGTCCCATTGCCATTGTTTCTGTACAGACGATTCTGGCCGAAGTAGGTGCAGAAGATGTCGTCAAAGCCGTCATTGTTATAGTCGCCAACGCAGACCCCATTGGCCCAACCGACCGCCTTCAGCCCCGCTTTCTCGGTTACGTCAGTAAAAGTGCCATCGCGATTGTTCTTGTAGAGGCGATTCGTCGCCTCCGACGGAGCGCCCTCGAGCCGTGTGCCCGAAAGCAGAAAAATGTCCATCCACCCGTCATTGTCGTAATCGATGAATGCGCAGCCGCATCCATTCGCCTCAACAATGTACTTTTTCTGATCAATACCTCCGTAGATCACCGGCGCATGTAGACCTGACTGCTTCGCAACATCTATGAATTCCGCGTTGAACGGACGTCCCGAAGGTGCAGGTTTTACCTGAGCCTTAACGCCGCGGCTTGCAATACCCTGCTGTTGACCGGTAGCTAGTTGCTGTGCGGAGGCGCAGAGAGATAGAAGTACGAAAGAGCGACGGTTAAGTGTCATTGAGAAAGAGTGGTCAACGAAGCAATTATGGCCGTTCGAGAGCAGCCAAGTAAAGGTACGGGATCATGCGCTGTGTGATGCGGAAGCGACTATGGTTCCGATGCGACAACCAGCTTGTACCTGTTGCGTTCACCTTCCTGCTTCGTCGCCACCTGGCGCGCTTTCGCTAGCCTCTTAAGTAGGTCCGGGATTTCCGCCTGATTCTCGGTTTTGCGCAGCGCGATTACGAGATGGTACAGAGCGCTTTGATCAGTCGGACTCTGCTGCAGAACTACACGGCATTCCTGGGCGGCCAGTGCATTCTCACCGCCATCCAAAAAATACTTCGCCAATAGATTGTGAGCGGCCGTCAACGAAGGCTGCAACTTCACAGAGCGTTTCGTCGACTCAAGCCCCTGCTTGAATTCCGGCGACCCCGGTTCTGCGCCCATCTTCGAGAGGATTGCTCCCTGAAGGTAAAGCAGAAACGCGTCGTTCGGTTTCTTAGCCAGCTTGCCTCTCACCGTTGCAAGCGCCAGCGCAGGATCGTTCTGATTCTGTTCATTCGCAAGCATGCCCTGAGCTGCAGCACTCATGCCCAGCGTGGGATCCAACCGCTCAGCCTTCTCGAAATCATCTTCCGCTTTCTCGTAATCGGCTAGTTGCACGTAAAGGACGCCTCGCGCCATATAGAGCTGCGGTGCATTTGGCTGCGCCTTCAGCCCCGCGTCGACCATCTCCACGCCCGCCTGAAATGATTGGTGATCCATTGCCAGTTCAGCGAAATCCACATATAGACCGATCTGCGTTGGATCCTTCACGATCGCGTCGTGCAGAACCTTGACCGCGTTCGGCGTGTCTTTATTGGCTTCGTAAATCGCAGACGCCAGTCGCATCGTGCTGACATCTGCATTCTCCTCCAGCAGAGGCCGCACCGTTGTGAGCGCATCCAGCGGTTTGTCGGCTGCAAGCTGGGCAACGGCAAGTGCACGACGGCAACGCACGTCGTCAGGCCGTGATGTGATGAGTTGCTGAAACACTCTAACCGCTTCATCTGCTTGCTTGAGCTGCAGCAGACAGACTCCATACCCCTGCAGAGCCTCAGGCTGTGACTCCAGCGCCGAACCGGCTTGCGAAAAGTGCCTCACTGCGGTCGCGCAATCTCCGTTTCTCGCGTGAATCACCGCCAGCATCGCATGCGATGTGACATCAGTTGGGCGGACTTTCAGAACGTGTTCAAGCAGAGGGATTGCGTCCGGACTTCCACTTTCATACTGAATCTGGGCAGCGCCTTCCAAAGCAGGCAGGTAATCCGGTGAAATCTTCAATGCCTGCTGGTAAGAGGCAAGTGCCGATTTCATGTCCTTTTTCCCCGAATATGCGAGTCCCTGGAACATCCAGAGCTGTGCATTGTTCGGCATGCTACGCAGAGCCGGTCGCAGCAATTCAAGTGCCTGATCAAATTGGCCAGCACGAAGTGCCGACGTAATCGACGACGCCTGCCCCTGTCTTGTTTGTCCAGGCAAACTCGTTTGCAGGCACACCAATAGCGAGAGCAGACATATTTTAGCCAGGAACAAACACATCCTCATTGATTTTGAGGCCCTCGCCCGCAGTTCATCGAACTCAGACTGAACTCGTCTTTGCGTGTAGTCTACCGCCTTGACGCTGCATGCCACTCCCTTGGATTAGCAATATAATCGCGCCGTATAATTGGCGGACTGGTTCACAGCCCTACGAATGACTGCGGTCCATGCTCTGTCTATTCCATGGGGCAAATGAACCATATAGCTTGTCCGGTCGCGATGCGCATCAATGGCGAGGTTGCCTGTCACGGAAGTGAACTAGCTTTGGAAGTGCCTCATATGAAGCGAACTGTCTCTAATTTGATCTGTTCGATCTTCGCTCCTGCGCTTTCCTCCAAACTGAGCATTCCTGCTTTGCTTCTCATTTCACTCCTCGCCATCAGGTGCAAGCGGACTCCCCCAACCGTGGCGGTGATTCCTCGTACCTGCGGTACGGCGCTCTGGGAACCGGAGCACGCCGGCGCGGCCACAGTCGCCCGCTCGGCTGGCGTGAACCTCTACTGGAACGCGCCAATGCGCGACGACGACATTCGCACTCAGATCTCCCTGATCGAGAAATCTGTCGAAAGAGGGATGGCCGGTGTCATCGTCTCCCCAATTCAAACCCTCCCGCTGCGAACCCCGATCCGGCGGGTTCTCGCCAGGGGTATTCCAGTCGTGGTGATTGACACGGAACTCGGCATTCCTTCAGGTCCCAAACTCAGCTACGTGCTGAATGACGAGGAAACAGGGGGACGAATCGCTGCACGCCGCATAGGATCGATTCTGCACGGACAAGGAAACATCGCGATTGTCGGAATACAACCGGAACTTAAGAGCAACACCATCCGCGAGCGTGTGTTCGAATCGACGCTCGTTCGCGAGTTCCCAAACATTCGGGTCGTTGCTCGCAAACTAGGCTTATCAAGCGTGCCGCAGGAACAGCGCAGTGCTGAAGAGCTCCTCTCCGGCGCTACATCCGTCGACGCGATAGTCGCACTCTCGCTTGCGGCCACTCGCGGAACCTACTATGCGCTTACCGAATTCTCCAAGGCCGGCGTTATCAAGCTAGTCGGATTCGACCAGGATCTGATCCCGCCCATCCGCGACGGAGGAATCGATTCGGTTGTTGTCCAGAACACCTACGAGCTGGGCCGTGCCGCCATGGAAACCATGAATCGTCAGCTGCACGGCTTGGAAAGCCCTGCCGCAATCAAGATCCAGCCCGTCCTGATGACACGCGAGAACCTCGACTCCGCAGAACTTCGCGAGATTGAGAACATGATCTGGTGGTCCTCGCAATGAGACACACTCGTTTCAGCCGACGGATGATGACAGCCGTGCTCGCCACGACGGCTCTGACACTTGCGGTGGCTGCTGCAATTATCTATCGCTCAATCACGCGAACCGGGCCTCTGGAGCGCCGCGTTATCTCTCTTGAGAATCAAGAGGACTGGCAGGCATTTGGTGGCACCTGGCAGTATGCCGACGGCGTACTGACCAACAACTCAGATGAGCGGGGCGCGAAACTAATGACCGGCCCCTCTTACTGGACAAACTACTCAGTAGAAGCAGATGTCTTGCTTCTCGGGCAATACGGCGACGCCGGCTTGATTATTCGCTCGAGCGATGAGGAAACAGGCGTTGATGCGTATCACGGCTACATGGCTGGCATTCGCGATCTCGATAACACACTCATGATGGGCAGGGCCGACTATGGCTGGAAGGAGTATGCCGCCAAAAGAGTGGCGCCGCGTGTGTTTGCAGAGCACTGGTACCACCTGAAATTCCTTGCATTCGATTGTGATTTCGCGGTGAGCGCAACAGCACAGAATGGCGAGACGACGACGATAGCAATCCGCGATCCCAACTGCATCAGGTCCGGGCGGTTCGGGGTGAAGTCCTACAACACGGGCGCTCAGTGGAGAAATGTGGAGATTCGGCCCGCAGCCCAGGCGGATCTCGCAGCAATGATCGGATCACTACAGCCTCAGGCGGCTATTCCCGAAAGACTTCCAACGGGCATGGCGCCTGCTCCGTACGAACGCTTCCTGGAACCCATCGAGCGCGATGTACAAGCTCACCGCTCAGAAGTCGGTGCTCAGGCAATCAGCAGCCTGCGGCTGTTGTCGCCAGATACGCCAACATCCGTTACAGTACACGGCGTTGTCACGCTCACCTCGCCGATGCTCTACATACAGGACTCGACTGGCGGAGTAGCCATCTCAGGCAGTCATCCCCACGCCCCTCTACAAATTGGCGACGAAATCGAGGTCAGGGGAGATGCATACCTGCGCGACTTCAGTTCGGAGTTAAGAAACGCCGAAATCCGCCGTTTGTGGTCACACACACCAGTGTCCCCGGTTGCTGTTGCAGCTTCTCAGGCCGCCACCGGAGCATTCGACGCGCAGTATGTAGAAGTGGACGGAAGGCTCGAGGAGAAGCACGATGGAGGCAACGGAGCCGAGATTTTGACCCTGTATGACGAGAGCCAGTCATTCATGGCTTTGGTGATCGGACGAGGGCCGCAGCTGAAAAACCTGAAGGAAAAGAGCAAGCTGCGCCTTCGAGGGATTTGCGTAACCGACCCGAGGTACACTCACGACATTACCGCATTTTCATTACTGCTCCCATCATCGGGAGACATCGAGGTTCTCGAGGGACCGCCTTGGTGGAGCACCGCTCATATTATTGAAGTGGCGCTCGCCACACTCCTGCTCGCTCTCCTCGCAATGACGGGGCTAATCCTGGTCGAGCGATGGCGCATGCAGGCGGTGCTCGATGAGCGTCAGCGCCTTGCACATGAAATGCACGATACCCTCGCGCAGAGCTTCGCAGGGCTTGGTTTTCAATTACAGGCAATTCGCGACGATGTCCAGGACGGTATCGACATCACGCCGCAACTCGAAGTGGCTCAGGGTATGGTGCGCAACAGTCACGAGGAGGCAAGGCGCAGTATCTCGGCTCTACGTCCCGAACATCTCGAGTCCATCGGGTTGCTTTCGGCCCTCGAAGAGTGCGCGAGGCGCATGATTTCTCAGAGTTCCTCGGTTGAGATCAAGTCGAACGTTCAGGGAAACCCGCTCAATATTCCCTTACGGGTCTCCGACACACTCCTCCGCATTGGTTATGAGGCCATCGCCAATGTGGTGCGCCATGCACATTGCTCGCAACTGACCATCTCGCTTGTGTATGGTAGATCGAATGTCGAAATGATCATCGAAGATAATGGGATCGGTTTCATCGTCTCCAGCGAGTCTGCAGGATTTGGGATTAGGGGAATGCACAAACGCGCTGACAGCATCTCGGCGCAGTTCAGGGTCGATAGTTCCCCGGGCACGGGAACGGCTGTGCATGTGGTCGCAGCGTTGCCACCGTCAGTTTTCCGGGTGCTCTCTACGAGATGGATGATTCGAGCAAGGGATAAGAAAGATGAGCACACCAGAGTCTAGAGCATGTGTCAAAGTGCTAATTGTGGACGACCATCCGGTTGTTCGCGCCGGATTAGCTTCATTACTTCGCAGACAACCTGGAGTGAAGTTATCCGGAGCGGCCCACTCTGGCGAAGAAGCGATCGAAGTAATCAAGCACATGCCCGTGGACGTAATCCTTTTGGATTTGCGCATGCCCACAATCAACGGCATCGACCTGCTGGAACTTCTCAAGGAGCAAGTTAACCCTCCGAGAGCGATTATTCTCTCCAGCTACGAGCTCGAAGAAGAGATTTACAAAGCGATCAAAGCTGGTGCCAGAGGTTACCTTTCAAAGAACGCTCCGCGTGAAGAAATCGTTGCAGCCATCGAAGCGGTTGCCGGCGGAGGAACCTACTTCCCCGAACGGATCACCGCTTGGATGGCGGAACGAGACGACCGCTCCAGCTTGAGCCCTCGAGAAATTCAGATCCTGGAAATGGTCTCCAGGGGATTCACCAACAAGGAAATTGCCGGTGCCCTCCAAATCAGCCACTACACAGTCCGGAATCACATCAACCACATCAGCGCCAAGCTTCAGGTTGCCGACCGCACCGAAGCCGCAACTTTAGCACTGCGCCAAGGCATCATAGGCAATCGGTAAAGCCAGGCACCGGTCCTCGCAGCTTCTCACTTCGTTCTTTTGATATGCTTTTCGCTCGCTCGTCGGACGACCTCTACCACGGCAGACATGTCCTTCTCTCCTAGTCCCTGGTCTTCGGCCTGACGGAAGAGATCCTGTGCTGGAGAGGAAGTGGAGACGTCAATGCCAAGTTGAGCGGCGGCGAGTCGGGCGTAGCGGAGGTCCTTGGCCATGAGGCGGAGGAGGAAGTTCACTTCGTAAGTGCGGTGAGTCATCCGCTCCGACATGGCTGAAAGTATCCCGCTGCCCGGTGCACCTCGTTTCAGGAAGTCGAGTGCGGTATCAAGCCGTAGCCCTGTTTGCTCCATCCATGCGAGCGCCTCAGCAAACGACGCGACCTGCACAGCACACAGGAAATTATTAATGAGTTTCAACTGCGCTCCGCTTCCAACCGGGCCCAGATGCAGAATATCTCTGCTCATACACCGCAGCACGGGTGTGACTGCATCCAATACCTCCTGGTCCGCTCCAACGAGAAAATTCAGCTGGCCAGCCTCGGCCTGGGTACGGCTACCTGTTACGGGAGCTTCCACCATGCGTAAGCCGCGCTGAGTAACCGCCTCGTGCAACTCGCGAATCCAATCCGGACTGAGGGTGCTGCACTCGACCGCAACACTTCCCGAAGACATGCCAGCCATAGCGCCATCCTCTCCCAGCCATGCAGCACGCGAGGCCGCGTCATCGGCCAGCATCGCGATCACGACCGTCGCATCCTGTGCAGCCTGCGCCGGAGTATCGGCTACTGCAGCCCCCGAGGACGATAAGGCATCCGCTTTCGACCTCGTACGATTCCAGACGGTCAATGGGAAACCAGCCTTCAACAGGTTCGCCGCCATTCCGCGGCCCATTGTGCCCAGACCCAATAATGCGATCGATGGGTTCATTTCTCTTCTCCGATCACTGCATTACTTGCACGCGCAGTGGTGTTCTCAACGCTTCTTCGTCGATCACCGTGTTTCGCAGAGGGCGGCCAAATCCAGTGAACTGGATCTCGGTGACATCACCGGGTTGCAGGCGGATTCCTTCGCCGAAGGATAGACAGTCGGCGCCTAGAAAGTGGACGTGCACCATCCCCGGCTGACGATGAGCTGCAAATTTGAAATGGTGATGCTCGAGATTGGCCAGGCTGTGGCACATGTTCGATTCGCCGGTTCGAATCTGCTTCTCCCAAATGCATTCTTCATCGCGTAGTATGCGCACTTTTCCGGGCACATCATCGAACTTCGCATCTATAACCAATTCCGGACCGATGCTGCACTTTCGCAGCTTGGAACCGGCAAGGTTGAGATAATTGCGGCGCTCAAAGACGTGATCAGAGAATTCGTTCCCTGCCGCCATGCCGATACGCCAGGGAGTTCCGTCCTCCGCAATCATGTATATGCCGACCACTTCAGCTTCTTCTCCGCCGTCTTCTGCAAAACCTGGAATCGGCAACGTTCCGAAAGGCGCCTGAAGAATCGACCCGTCGCCTTTGTAAAACCACTCTGGTGCGATCCCGATCTCGCCACCTGAGGGGCGGCCCTGTTGACGACCCCATTCAAACATGCGCATGCTGTCTGTCATCTGGGCTTGCACTTGCGCCATCGCGGCAACGTGCATCGCCTCGCGGTCCCGTGCGCTCCCCAGGTGTGTTAAGCCAGTGCCCGAAACGTGAATGAGATTGGGGTTTCCAGGGCAGTCGATCGGAGGAAGGAGTCTCCACTCTGATTGGCCGCTGTAGACCGCATCGTAGCTCATTTCTTCCTCGCTCATCAGATTGGCGATTAGTTCTGAGAATACTCTCCTCTCAGTGAGCGCTCTTTTAGCCAATGCAAGCGTAGAGTCAGCGTTGCGTAAAAATACCAGAGCCGGCTCGCGCACAACCGCTACGCGCCGCTTTGTTCCATTCTTCAGTTGAACCAGGTGCAAAGAGATCAACCTCTATTCAATAACCTTGAAGCGTTTCAGAGATTCCTCGTTGACGGTAAGGCCTAGTCCTGGCGTGCTCTCGTCGAGATCGATATATCCGCCTTTGGGCACTGGTTCGCCGTCAAAGATATACCAGAACAATTCGTTGCCTACCTCCACATCTACCTTGGGGAAGAACTCGGCGATCGGTGAATTCAAGCTGGCCATGACGACGTGATAGTTGTGCATCTGTCCTGCGTGCGGCACAACAGGCACCTGAAATGACTCAGCGAGCGCCGAGATTTTGCGTGCCTGGCTGATGCCGCCAACGCGATTAGTATCGAACTGGATGGTATCGAGCGCATCCTCTTCGAGCAACGCACGGAATCCGAAGATAGTGTGCTCATGCTCGCCACCCGCGATGGGAACGCGACCATATTTCTTTAACTCGCGATATCCGCGCGCGTCATCTGGAATGACCGGTTCTTCGAGCCAGCGCATGCCAAATGGCTCGAGCAACGGCAGCATGCGCTTTGCATAATCGAGAGTCCAGCCCATGTAGGCATCGGTCATCAGGTCAATGCCGTCTCCAATCACCTCGCGCACATTGCGGACGAGTTCCACGTTCTTCATCATGCCTTCGCGGCCGTCCATCGGTCCCCAGCCGAAACGCAGCTTCATCGCGGTGTAGCCTTGGTCCCGGTAGCGCTGGGCTTCCGCGCGGAGTTCGTCGATAGGCATGGCGTAAAGCCTGCTCGCATAGACCGGGATGCGCTCCTTTGTGCGCCCCCCGAGAAGACGATAGACGGGTTGTCTCGCGTCTTTGCCGAGGATATCCCAGAGAGCGATGTCCACTGCGGAGATGGCCGTCATCGCGACGCCCTTCCGTCCGAATGCCATGGTGCGGCGATACATCTGCTGCCACAAGAATTCCGTATCCCAGGGATCGCTGCCCAGCAAAATTGGTTTCAAATAGGTGTCGATCAGAGTCTTCGTAACCAGTGGCGAAAGCGCGGCATTGCCCAATCCAATGAACCCGTTATCAGTGAAGATTTCGACCAGCAACCATCCGTGAAACGAGAAATTGCCCATTGATGCCTGGCGATAGCTCACCAGGTCCATCGGATTCGTGCAGAAATGCGGCGGGAGCGGCACTGTTTTACCCTCCCATTGAACAACTCGCGTGCGGATTTCAGTAATTTTCATTTTCAGGCGTCAATTTCTTTAAGGTCATAGCTGCTTAAGGGTTGAATTCTGCCGCCGATCAAGGCGATTGCAAGAAAGCCGACGATATGAAAGCTGCCGACAAGTATAAAGAGTGGTTGGTACCCAAAACCATGCTGGAGCAAATAACCGGCTACGACTCCGAAGATTGCTCCCCCAATCGCTCCGCCAAAACCGACAAAGCCCGAAACGGTGCCCACTGATGAAAGAGGCAAGATGTCTGCAGGTACAGTCATCACCAGACCAGACCACGATTGCTGGCAAAAGAATGCAATGCTGAAAAGCGCGAGGGCAAATTGCACAGGAACCAGGGGCACCAGCATCACTGCAGGCATGAAGGCCGCGCTCAATCCGAGGGCCGTTTTGCGCGCTCGGTTAATGCTGAGTCCACGGAGCAGGAGGCTGCTGGAAAAGTACCCGCCAAGAAAGCTCCCTACACCCGAAGCCGCATACGGAATCCATGCATAGTAGCTGACATGCTTGATATCGAAGTGGCGCGCGTCGTACAGGTATTTAGGAAGCCAGAAAAGCAGGAAGTACCATGCCGAGTCGCTCATGAACTTGGCAAACACGAGCATCTGAATGGTTCGAATTGAGAGGAGCTTGCCGAGCGCAATGGGCTGTCCCGAAGGGGTGATGCTAGTGGGACTCGAACGATAAGAGGTTGTCCACCAGAGAACCCACACCATGCCGATTGCGCCGGCCATGTAAAAAACTGTTCTCCAGCCACTGTGCAGCAATACGAAGCCAATCAGAGGCGGCGCCAGTACGGAGCCAACCGCGGTGCCGGCATTGATGATGCCCACGGCGGTGGAACGATGTTCGGGAGAAATCCATTCAGCGACGACGCGCACGGCCGCCGGGAATCCCCCTCCCTCCCCCATTCCCAGCAGGAATCGCGCACACAGCAGCAGTCCAAAACCGGACGCAAATCCATGCAGTGCGCAGGCAATCGACCACCAGAGCATGATCAACATGAAGCCTCGACGGGTGCCCAGAATGTCGAGCAGACGCCCGCCGCCGATGTATAACGCGGCATAAGAAATCAGGAACGCGGTCTGGAGATACGCAAACTGCTGATCGGAAATGGGAATGTTCCGCTGGATTGCGGCGATGGCGACTGGGAGTGTCTGACGATCAAAGTAGCTAATCGCAATGGCGAACGTCACAATCACTACGGGATACCAGCGACTTTCGCGCTCCGTGTCTGTGTGAATCGCTTTCTGCTTCATTGAAAACGTTGCGCCAGCACGCGCGATGCAGTAGCTCAAGGCAAGCCATCGCCGATACCGGCTGTTTTTATATCATGATCGGTTTCATACCGTCATGGGGATAAATGCACTATTGAGCCTATGGAGCGTCTTGATTTATCTGTTTCAATGCAGATTGTGAGCTGCGAGGTGCGATTCAGTGCCTGAGCGTGCGAGGGAATCCGAATTGGCGACGAAGGGAGATACATCGACGCCCAATCGCCCAAATCGCAGATCTGTGCTCGGTGGTCTGGGTGCCGGCCTCGCCCAAGCTGTTTTTCGCGGTCAATTGAACGCAGTGGGAGTCATCGGCCAGCAGACTGGCGCGCCAGGCAAACTAGACTTCCGCATAAGCTCCCTCACCCCCAGAATCCTTCACATTGGCATCGCACCAGTCCATGCGGACCCGCCACAACATGAACCCGGCATTCTGGACAGTGCGCATGAGATTTCGATTCAGGTAAAAGAGAATCTCCATTCGAGAGTGCCTTGGAACCGGCACGTCATTCACATTGACACTGAGCCGCTCAAAATCACTGTAGTGGACAACGCGAACCGAGTTCGCCAGGAAATCCAGTTCGACATCGACAGCACCTCCGTGCGTTTCAGATTGGGCAATCGGCCCCTGTTTGGACTCGGCGAGGGGCTGATCGGAGACCGTCGGGGAACCAGAGATGCGATGCGAAATGGACAGAGTTCCCCGGAGTTGCGCACCACAGGATCGCGCGTGCCAATCCCCTGGCTGATCAGTCCCGAAGGATGGGGCATCTTTATTGGGTTGCCGCTTGGAACATTCGACCTCACCGGAGAAGTGGGTGTGGTGAGCTCGCCCGTCGCCACATCCACGCGCAACGTTTATCTCATCCTTGGAGACTCGCCCGTTGAGGTATTGCAAGGCTATGCCGAGCTCACCGGCTTCCCTCACCTTCCACCCCTGTGGTCTCTCGGATACCTCCAGTCGCATCGCACCTTGGCCAGCCGTGAAGAAGTAATGGGCATCGCGAAGACGTTCCGGGAGAAGAAGCTGCCATGCGACGGCCTGATCTATCTGGGCACGGGATTCTGTCCCTCCGGCTGGAACACCGGGCACGGATCTTTCACATTCAATGCAGATGTATTTCCCGATCCGAAGAAGATGCTTGACGAGCTTCATCGCGATCATTTCAGAGTCATGCTGCACGTGGTGCCGCCCCACGACTTCCACGGAAAGATCACTGACACGGGCTCTGCCATCCATACACCGGGGAATGCAGTGCCCTACTGGGCCGAGCATCTGCCCGCCGATGAAATTGGAATCGACGGTTGGTGGCCGGACGAGGGAGACCTGCTGCCTGCTGAAGCGCGCCTCGAGCGCAACGAGATGTACTGGGAGGGCCAAGTAAAGACACATCCTGAGCGCAGGCCCTTCGCCTTGCATCGTAATGGATATGCTGGGCTGCAGAGATACGGCTGGCTTTGGTCGGGTGATGTCGACTCCACGTGGAGGACGCTCGCTGAGCAAGTTGCTGACGCCATCAATGTTGGCCTGTGCGGTATCCCTTATTGGGGAACAGATACCGGCGGATTCGTTCCAACGCGCGAACTGACTGCCGAACTCTACGTGCGATGGTTTCAGTTCAGCGCCTTTTGCTCGCTCTTCCGTTCACATGGCCGCGCCTGGAAGCTGCGCTTGCCGTGGGGCTGGAACCTCGGCGAGCCTGGACCACTTGAAGGCGCCGAAAAACTTGGGGATTGGCCGGCTCCGCAGGATCTGCATAACCCCGAGGTTGAACGAATCTGCCGCAAGTATCTTGAACTGCGGTACCAGATGCTGCCCTACATCTACTCAACGTGCGAACAGGCACATCGATCGGGCCTGCCACCGATCCGTCCATTATGGCTTGCACATCCCGATGATGAAAAGGCTCTCCAGATCGCAGATCAATACATGTGGGGAGATCACGTTCTTGTCGCACCGGTGGTCGAGCGAGCAGCAACACAAAAGAAGGTGTACCTCCCTTCGGGGGAATGGTGGGATTTTTGGACTCATCAGCGCACGAAGAACGATGAAGGCGTTGTGATTTCGCGCGACGTTGATCTTTCCACGATTCCTCTCTATGTACGCGCTGGAGCAATTGTCCCGACTGGCCCGGTGCGGCAATATGCGACGGAACCGATTGAGGAGCCGGTCACGCTACACATCTATCCCGGCAGGGACGGGAGCTTCAGCTGGTATCAGGATGATGGCGTCAGCTTCGCATACCAGCATGGAGATTATCTTAGGGTCAACTGTTTCTGGCAGAACTCCACGAGGAAACTGACGCTTGCTCGATCTGGAAGAAGCGCCGCGTCGGAAGCAACGAAAGTCATCGTGCGTTCCGTGGACTCGGACAAATCTGAAACGATCAATCTGGCGAATCAGACGACAGTCATCGGACTTTAGACAATCGTCTTCCTGTCGACTCTTAACTATCTCAGGCTGCATGCTGAACGACTGGTGCACGGACCTTCCGGTCTCTCACCAAGAGAATCAGTGCGGCGTTGAGAATGGTGAGTCCGGCAAGGAGATAGAGACCTGCGCTTTCTGACCGAAAGAATCGGTCAGCCCAGACCTTCAGGTTCGGCGCGATGAATCCGCCGAGATTGCCCATTGTGATTACAGCTATCCCACCGGCAGCGGCCCGATCTGCCAGATAGCCAGTGGGAAATGTCCAGAACACTGGCTGCACGGCGATAAACGCGGAAACCGCGAGCGAAAGGGCGATGATGCCGACGATCGGTCCTGCTGTTGGAAACGCAAAGCTGGCACATCCGCCAACAAACATCGCGAGTGATGCATATGCGCGGTGGCGATGAGATCGGTCCGCAGCGCGCGGTAGCCAGAATACCGCGATCAGAGCAAAGACCCATGGGATTGCCGAGACAAGTCCGACTTCAATTCCTGCCGGCTTGTGAATCAATGCAGAGACTTCCGTCGGCAGATAGAACACCACTCCATAAACGCTGATCTGGATCAGAGAGTAGATGGCTAGACAGAGAAGGACCCGAGGATCGCAAATCATCTTCAGCAGCTTCCCGGGGCTGGATGAACGGCGCTCACTCTCCTCCGCGGAAAGAAGTTCCGCAAGGGCCGCCCCTTCTTCAGCAGGAATCCAATACGCCTGAGCTGGCCGGTCATCCAGGTACCAATATGCCGCGATTCCGACCACCACTGCGATCAAGCCCTCGATGAAGAACATCCATTGCCAGCCCTGCAATCCCGCGAGAGTGCGTATCTCAAGAAGGAACCCGGAAAGTGGGTTCCCGAAGATCATCGCGATCGGCACCCCGATGTAGAACAGTCCCATGACCTCTCCCCGCACTCGGCTCGGGAACCAATAAGTGAGGTAGAGAATCACGCCTGGGAAGAAACCTGCCTCCGCTACACCCAAAAGTAGTCGTACTGCATAGAGCGATATGTCGCCTCTTACGAACATTGTTGCCATGGAGGCCAGCCCCCATGCCGTCATAATGCAGGACATCCAAATCCTTGCGCCGATTTTGTGGAGGATCAGATTGCTCGGAAATCCGCAAAACGAATAACTGATAAAGAACAATCCCGCAGCCAGCGCATAGCTTGCCGGGGAGATGCCGACCGAAGTTTGCAGTGCCTGTTTCGCAAAACCAATGTTTGATCTATCGAGGAATGAGATCACATACATCAGCATGAGAAAAGGAATCAGCCGCCGGCGCATCCGAGCGAGCGCCCCGCTTAGCTTATCGTTCGAGTCGATTCCGAATACGTCCTGCTTGCTGTGAGGAGGCGGATCGGGCCGTGTCGTTCGCAATGGATCCTCACTCTGACGACGATCTATTCTCTTGGCTCAGCGGTAACTTGTGCAGCCATATTATTCGACACTCATTAGCGCTCGATCAACTTTGTCGCTAACGATACGGATGGAATTGCTAATCTTGCAAGGAAAGTGAAACCGCCTCTCAAGAGATCCTGCATTGCAAAGGCTTGAACAGAATCTTACCTCCAAATACGCGACTCGGGGAGAGTCGTCCGCTACTCGTCCTTAGAGTATCTGTCGCCGCCTCAGCCTTCTTGACCTCTGTTTCCGGGCGACTGCAATCCAGCCTGGACCCTGGGCTGCGTTACGATTAATCCGCTGGGATTGCGCCGGTTGTTTATAATGTTGCATCCCGGCTTCCTAAGTATTTCTTCGGTCATGTCGATCATTCGATTTGGGGAATTTGAGCTCGATGAGCAGACGCTCGAGCTCCATAGGAACGGTGCGCCGATTCATATCCAGCAGCAGCCGGCTCGCGTTCTTGCGTTCCTGCTGAATCACCGCGGTTCCGTAGTGACGCGCGAGCAGATTCGACTCGCGATCTGGGGTCAGGATACCTTCGTCGATTTTGAGCAGGGACTTAATTTCTGCATTCGTCAGATAAGGCTTGCTCTCAATGATCAGGCCGTACACCCTCTTCATGTTGAGACCCTTCCTCGGCTCGGCTACCGCTTCATCGGCTCAATCCAAAAAGATGACGACAGAAGCTCCCCTGGAGCCGAACGACGGATTCGCATCGCCGTTCTCCCTATTGAGGATCTCTCCGGCCAATTAGAAAGCTACTTCATTGCTGGCCTCACAGAAGACATGGTTTCGGCATTGTCTCGGATCGATCCGCAACGACTGCGGGTGATTGTCGGTCCAGGTGGCAAGGGCGACGATCCCGGCCCAGAACAAATGGAACGCTTGCGCCGGACCCTGGATCTTGATTTTCTGCTGCGAGGTACGGTCAGGCGTTCCGCCGACAGAATTCGCATTTGTGCGCAGCTCCACGATCTGCGCGATAAGAGCGTCCTGTGGTCTCAAACCTACGATTTCAAATCGGCCGATCTACTTGCCATTCAGGAAGAAGTAACTCACCGCGTAAGTCGGTCTTTGGCTCTCGAAATATTTCCTAGCGCCACCGTTGGTGCGAGAAGATATACACGTTCGCCGGCTGCCTACGACGCGTACATGAAGGGCCGGTTCTTTTGGCACAAAATGACAACCGAAGCGATCCGCCGCAGTATGGATTACTTCAACGAGGCTTTAGCTCTCGACCTCGAATTCGCTCCTGCATACGCGGGTCTCGCAGACTGCTACGCACAAATGGGTTCGGTTCGAGTAGCCCAGATGAAACCTCTTGACGCGGTTGCCCAGGCGCGTTCGCACCTGCAAAAGGCGCTGGATCTCGACGAAACCATCGCAGAAGCCCACTGTACGCTCGGGTTGATCAAGAGCTGGTACGACTGGGACTGGAATGGCGCCGAACGCGAGTTCCAGATCTCTCTTGGGCTGGAGCCTAGCAACGTGACCACTCTGCTATGGCAATCCCTTCTGCAAACCTCACTAGGGAAAAAGCAGGAGGCTATTGCCTCGATGCAGCGTGCGAGAGAGATCGAGCCTCTGTCGCCGAGTGTCAACCTATATCTCGGAATGGCTCAGGAGTTTGCCGGACAGCACGACCTTGCGGCTCGACAGATGCAACACAGTATCGAGCTCGATCCTGCCTACTACAGAGCTCATATGTTCCTGGGCAAATTACTAAGTGGTCTCGAACGTCACGAAGAGGCAGTTGTGGAGCTGCGAAAAGCCCTGTCCTTATTCCCCGAGCACATTGAAACCATGGCCTTTCTCGGGTCGGCCCTGGCAGGTAAAGGCGACCGCGACGGCGCTCTGAAAATGGTGGCCAAAATCCAGAGAGCAGGCAATCGAACCGAACCTGCAGTGCTCGTCGCCAGTGTCTATGCGCGCTTAGGAATGGCAGATGAGATGTTTGATTGGCTGGAGCGCGCCGTCGTGGTCAAATCCACTCCCATCTACATCTCGGTGATCACCTATGAATTCTATCCGTACTTTTCAGACGCTCGCTTTCACAGCTTTTTGACTTCCATCGGATTGCCGCAGCGGGGACGAGCTTAGCTGACCGGAACGATGTTCTGATTGAACCGGAAGAAGTTGTCCGGATCGTATTTCTTCTTCAGCTCCGCGAGCCGAGAGTAGTTGGCTCCATAAGAAGCTTTGACTGCTGACGGTCCTTCATCTCCCAGATAATTCACGTAGGCGTCCGAAGCTCCGAAAGGAGTCAACGCGGCTGCAAAATCCTGCGCCCAGCTGATGCATTTCTCCGCCATTGATGGCTCAGTCCAGGCCGGTATGATGTTGATGCTGTAATGCACCCGCCTCAGCCCGAATGCGGTCTGGCTCACTGGCACGCGGCTCGCCGCTCCGTGCATGTGTTCAAGGATCACCTGGGTCTGTTCTGTCGGCAATTGCTCCGCATGGTCGACAATCACGCGGATGGCCTCGTCCCTTAGCTCGCGGAGGAAGGGACACTTGAAGTAGTAATGCTGACCCCGAGGCGCGGTGAAGTCGAGCATCGTCTGAATCTCGGTGTATTTCTTCTCTCCCATCATGTCAGCAGCGGGCTGAACGTCAAGAAGGAATCTTCTGCTCACAGCAGCTCGGTCCTGTTTTGATCCGCTATGGCAAAGAGCGATGGCTGCCATCGGATGCCCATGTCCCACCAGCAGGGCGGCATATGCGGTCACTTCATCAGGCGCGCTTTGGGTAATGTCTCTGTATCGTCGCACCAAATCAAAGGCATGCGGGCGCGGATACAAGACCACACCCCCATAGACCGAGTCGAGATCGTGAAGCCGGAACTCCAGCGCCGTCACGATGCCGAAGTTCCCGCCACCTCCGCGAATCGCCCAGAACAGCTCTTCGTTTTCTTTGGCACTCACACGGAGATGTCTGCCCTCTGCGCTTACAAGGTCGGCTGAGATCACGTTGTCGCAACTCAGTCCATGTTTACCCATCAACCAGCCGATGCCCCCGCCCAGTGTGAGGCCGCATACGCCGGTCGATGAGATCACGCCGCCTGTTGTAGCCAGTCCGAGATTCTCAGTTGCCCGGTCGAATTCTCCCCATGTCGCCCCGCCCTGGGCCAAAGCAGTCTGAGCGCCCGGGTTCACCTGGACCTCGTGCATCAGCGACAAATCGATCATCATGGCTCCGTCGGCGACTGCTTTACCCGCTACGCTATGCCCGCCACCTCGCACCGAGGCAGCCAAATCGTGTTCGCGGGCAAAGCGCACAGCCTGGATCACATCGGCAATTGAAGATGGGCGGATGATCACCGACGGCTTGCGATCGATCATGCCGTTCCAGACGCGACGGACTTGGTCGTACTCCGGGTCTGTTCCAGTCAGGACCTGACAGTTCGCCGTTCGGCGAAGTTTCGTCATCTGCTCCGTTGAGAGCGCACCTTCCGGTTCTTTCATGCCGAATAGCCTATCACCGCCAATTCCCGGCGGAGATGAGTTTCAGATGAGTCCTATGGATTACTGAACTCAGCTTCAACTCATCCGCGCCTCATTGAAGTCGAAAACCTTGTCCAGCAGACTTGCCCTCACCCGGTCGCTCACGACCGAGAAGGAGCGAATATGACGAAACAAAACGGCAGCACATCGATGAGGTCCGGAATCTGGCGATTCGCATCCATGCTGATGGCACTGACGTTCGCCTTGCTGATGATCCCCGGTGCCCAGGCGCAGTGCGGTGTTTCAGCAAAGAACTTGAAACCCTCAAGCTGGCGCCCGCAAATGGGCGGCTTACACCTGATGAATGCGATGTTTGCAGGCGATTCCGACAACGATTCTCCATCCATCGTCGGAATGTGGCACGTGACGTTCACAGCTCACAGCGTGAATGGCGATCCGATTCCCGATCCCGGTATGGTCATCGACAATTCGGTCGTCGTGTGGCACTCAGACGGAACAGAAATCATGAACTCCTCGCGCCCCGCGCAGGATGGAAATTTCTGTCTGGGGGTTTGGAAGAAGACAGGGAAAATGAGCTATTTCCTTAATCACATCCCCTGGCAGGGAAACGATCCGACAGGCGGCCCGAGCGGAATCGGAAATCCGGCTGGTGGTGCGCAGATTCTTGAGCAAATCACGCTGAGTCCGGATGGGAATCACTACTCTGGTACTTTTACGGAGACTGCCTACGACACCGCGGGCAACATTGAGGTTTCGTTCACTGGAACGTTAACGGCAACGCGCGTTACGATCGGCACGAAGTTCACTGATTTGCTCTGAACAATAGTGAACAGAACAGGACGATTCATCCCGAATTTCCCCTCGAACCCCTCAAGGAGCCTCCAATGGATCGTCTCTCCAGATACTGAATCACTCTTTTTGCGCCCCTGGCTCTTGCGGCAATGCTCGGGGCGCAACCCTCCCCCAACGTACACGTATGGGTAACCGGTTCAACAGCCCTCGCGGGTTAAACTTCGGACCCGACGGAGCTCTCTATGTTGCCGAAGATAACATTCGAGATGCTTGACCTGACATCGTCGTTAGCCGATTTGCCAGTTACTCTGCGAGATTTGGGGTCGGGTTAGCCGGGAAATCATGGTCCCTACATCAGCTCCGGGACAGAAAAATGAGGCTGTCCTCGACAGTTCGACCCCCTCGGCGCACGTAGTTGTATTCTTGGTGTTATTTGGTGTCAAAAGCTCCTGCCAATATTTGCAAAGCGCTGCCCAACCATCCTGAAGTGCCAGTTGAATGCGCCGAGCTTAAGAATGTCGCACGTTGTCCGTGTCAGTAGCGTAATGGTA
>DATJEO010000175.1:0-28269 GCA_035496515.1 Occallatibacter sp. | reverse complement strand
AACTATTCAATCCTCAAGCAGTCCGGCTCCGGCGTGATCTTGAAGTACGGCCTCCATCCGCTCCTCGAAAACGAAAAGGCCATCAACGATCCGTCCCGCGTTGCGCAGTCCTGGTTCAACACGACGAACTATGACATGCGGCTCAAATCCGGCGTCACGCGCGTTATCGACGGCCACACCTGTCTTGCCGTGGCCATCTCTCCGCGACACAAAGCGCCCAACCTGGTCGAGGGCGTGCTCTGGGTTGATGCCCACGACCACACCCTCGTCGAGGTCGATGGCGTCGCATCGAAGAAACCTTCTGTCTTTGCAGGTACCACGAAGATGACGCGTCGTTACGTCAAGATGACGGGCTACGCGATGGCCACCCACGCCCACGCCGAATCCTCAAGCTTCCTCTTCGGACGTACCGCCGTCACCATCGTCTACAGCGATTATGAGTTCCAAGTTCGAAGCCAGCGCTAGTCTCCTTACAGTCGGCTGGCGAAAACGGGTCGCATCCCGCATCGCATGCATCATCCATCGCGCCGAAACTCTTCCTCAATGGGTGAAGTGTCAGTACCCCAGCCCTCGAGCCACACTCCGAATCCGCTCCGCGCTTTCCTGCAGCCCGGTCTCCTCATCCACCGTCATCGGAATCGGCAGCGGCGCTTCCATGCCGTTGCGCCCCACGATCCGCGGCAGGCTAAGACACACATCCTCTATGCCCCTGAAGTGGCAAAGCTGTCCGCTGACGGCCAGCACCCGCCTCTCGTTGTGCAAAATAGCTTCGAGGATGTTACACACCGCCAGCCCCACCGCGTAGTTTGTCGCGCCTTTACCCTGGATAACCTGGTATGCAGCTTCCTTCACATTCTTTACGATCGCGTCTTTATCAGCCCCGGTAAGCTTTCCATGCCCCGGAACGCTCCACTGGCTCAGCGGGATCGAACCGATCGTCGCGCTCGCCCACAGCGGGATCTCCGAGTCGCCATGCTCCCCTGCAATATATGCATGCACATTCTGGACTGCGACGTTGCAATGCTTCGCCACCAGATAGCGGAAGCGCGAGCTGTCGAGCACCGTCCCCGATCCAATCACACTCTGCCAGGGCAGCCCCGTCAGCTTCAGCGCAATCTCCGTGACCACATCAACGGGGTTGGTGACCATCAGTAGCAGAGCATCCGGTGCAACGCGCATCACGTCCGGCAGCAGCTTCTTGCAAATGGCGGCATTCGCCTCCGCCAGGTCCATGCGCGTCTGTCCCGGCTTCTGCTTCGCGCCCGCGGTCATCACCACCACGTCTGAGCCGCGCAGTACCTCCACGTCATCCGAGCCCTCAACCTGTGCCTGCGGTAAGAACAGCAGCCCATGATTAAGGTCCAGAACCTCCGCGTCCACCTTCGTACGCGCAATATCGAACAGGCCAATCTCGCGAGCCACTCCGCGAATCAGCGCTGCATACGCAATCGTCGCGCCGACGCTCCCCGCGCCAATAATTCCAATCTTCGCCATTCGTCCCTCGCCCGACCTGCGAGATATAAAGACTTTTTCTGTGAGTCTTGCGTTGCCGCTTGGGTGGGAAACGAAGAACCTATGCCGCCCACTCTCCGCCTCGCATCAACGGCTCCGCTGTTCCCGTCGCGGTCACTCCATCGATGTCGAGCTTGTTCGATCCGATCATCCAGTCCACATGGATCAGGCTGTCATTCGCGCCCTTCGAGGCAAGCTCATCCTTGCTCAGCTTGTCTCCATCCTTTACGCACGAGGAGTACGCCTGTCCCAGCGCGATGTGTGAAGCGGCATTTTCGTCAAACAGCGTATTCAGAAAAACCATCCCGCTCGCCGCAATCGGAGACGATGCGGGCACCAATGCTACCTCGCCTAGTCTCCGCGCGCCGTCATCCGTATCAATCAGCTTTCGCAGCACCTCTTCGCCTCGGCTCGCATGAGCCTCAACAATGCGGCCCTTCTCAAACCGCACCTGTATCCCTTCGATCATCGTCCCCTGATGCGATAACGGCTTCGTCGCCGTCACCGTACCGTCGGCGCGATCTTTGTGCGGCATGCTGAACACTTCTTCTGTCGGCATGTTCGGGATGCAATAGATTCCATTCCCCGCCGTCGTTCCTCCGCCCATCCACACGTGATCGTCTGCAAGCCCCAGCGTGAAATCCGTTCCCGGTCCGCGATACTTCAATGCCGCATACCGCTTCTCATTCAGATACGCCGCGCGCTTCTGCAATCCTGCATCATGATGCTTCCAGTCGCTCACCGGGTCTTCGACATTGATCCGCGTCGTCCTGAAGATCGCGTCCCAAAGCTTTTCCAGCGCGACCTGCGGCTTATCATTCGGAAACAACTGCGCTGCCCAGGCCGGCGTCGCGCTCGACACGATCGTCCAGTTAATCTCATGGCGCGTGATCAGCTCCAGTGCCGGCCGGTACGCCGCCGAAACTGCGCGATTCGCTCGTCCAACCTTGTCCGGATCCTCGTTCGATAGCAGCGAAGGATTTCCGCCGGCAATCGCCAGCCGCGCCGCGCCGCTCTTGAAGGCCTCTCCCATCCCGTCGTACAGCCACTTCGGCGCTTTGTCGAAGGCGGCGTCCGGCGCAAAGTGATACCGCATCAGAGACGCATCATCATCCACATAGAGCGTCGTCACCAGGTGCGCGCCGGCGCGGTATGCCTGCTCTGTGATTCGTCGCGCCAGCGGAACGGCATCCAGCGAAGCTGTCATTACGAGCTCCTGGCCTTCCTTCAGTCCAAGCCCAACCTTTACCGCTACCTCGGCCAGCAAGTCGAGCTTCTGTTCATGCGTTCGTTCCACCGCAGTTGTCGCCGATGCCATCAATAAACCTCCACCGAATCTGTTCGTCTCCGCCTTTGCGCGTTGTTCTATTCTAGGTCGTCAACCCGAAACTATCGAGCCTTCCGGACGGTCTCCGGACCGAAACGCGTCCCACGTCTATTTAGCAAAGAAGAACGGCCAAAGCCTAATCACTTCAGCCGTCCCCTGTTGCTCGCTTCGGGCTCGCGCTACTGCCCATCGACAAGTTTCATCATCAGATAGGTGTACTCCTCAGCCTCGGTCCGCGCTGCCTGCCGATTATCTGCGCCGGCTCCATGTCCGCCTTCCGTGATCTCGTCGTAGTAGAAGGGCAAATGGAACTCCTGCATCTTGGCGGCAAACTTTCGCGCATGCACCGGCCCCACGCGATCATCCGCCGTGGTCGTGAAAATCAGCGGCTCCGGATACTTCCCGTCCGGCTTCAGCTGGTTGTACGGTGAAATCGATGCCAGGAACTCCCGCTCCTCCGGAACACTCACTGACCCGTACTCGCCAACCCATGACGCTCCTGCCGACATATGCTCGTAGCCGAGCATGTCCAGCAGTGGCACCTGGATCACCACCGCCTTCCACATCTCCGGATGCTGTTCGAACTCCACGCCCATCAGCAGGCCGCCATTCGAGCCGCCTTCGATTCCCAGATGCTCGCTTGACGTAAATTTCCGCGCCACCAGGTCCTGCGCCACTGCGTAGAAGTCATCATAGATTCGCTGCCGGTGCGTTTTCAGCCCTTGCTCGTGCCATGCCGGCCCGAACTCGCCTCCGCCGCGAATGTTGGCCAGCACGAAACTGTACCCACGTTCCAGCCACAGCTTGCCCATCACCGCGCTATACGCAGGCGTGTTCGAAACCAGGAAGCCTCCGTAAGCCGTCAGCAGCGTCGGAGTGCTTCCGTCCTTCGGCATGTCTTTGCGATGCACGATGAAATACGGCACCTTCGTCCCATCCTTCGATGTCGCCTCCATTTGTTCCACCACATCTCGCGATCCGTCAAAAAGAGCCCTCTGCGTCTTTCCCGGTTTCAGCGAACCAGCGGCGGCATCTCCCAGCGATACGCTCGAGGGCGTCAAAAATCCCGTTTGCGCCAGGAAGAACTTGTCATTCATTAGATCGGTGGTGGCAATTCCCACCGTCAGGTTGTCAGGAACCGGCAGCTTCACGTGCGACCACTTTCCGGCTTTGCTCCGTGAGTAGATGTAAGCGCGCCCCTGCACGTTCTCCAGCGTTGTCAACAGCACATGATTCTTCGTTGTTGAAACTCCCTGCGCAAACTCCTTCGCTGTCGGTTCGAACAAGATGGTGGGCTTCAGGTGCGCCGGATCAGCGGTGGCTGCCTTCACATCCACCGACACCACCGATCCTTCCGCGATGGATCCCGTTCCACCCTCTGGCGTCCACTTTTCATCCAGAGCGATGATCAGCTGATTGTCGTACAGTCTCTCGATCCTCGATTTCAGAGGCAGTCCCAGCCTTTTCGGCCCGCTCGCCAGCAGCAGGTAGTGCTCCGTCTCAAAAGTCGTCGTGCTTCTGTGAACCATTGCCACACGGTGCCCTTGTCCGTCTACGAGCACCTCGGGATCATCGCCGTACCCGTTATCTTTCGTGCTGCCGCGATACACCTCCACCGAACTCTCCAGCGGGGTTCCGCGCTTCCACTTCCTTACAGTAATCGGATATCCGGCCTCGCTCATCGTGCCCGGACCCCACTCGCGAGCAATGAGCAGCGTGTCCTTGTCCTGCCACTCCACGCGCTGCTTTCCGCGCGGCAGCACAAACCCGCCCTCGACGAACTTCCCGCTCTTCAGATCGAATTCACGCAGGGTAATCGCATCCTCGCCGCCCACTGACAGAGCAACCATGCAATACTCTCGCTCCGGCTCCATGCAGGTCAGCCCTTTGCCCACCCAGCTCTTCTGATCCTGCTTGCCGAGAGCGTCGTAATCGATCACTGTCTCCCACTTGGGATCGGTCGAAAGATAGCCCTCCAGCGTCGTCCGCCGCACGATTCCGCGCACGTGATCCTTGTCCCGCCACGTGTTGTATACCATCCCATTGCGAAACTGCGGGAAGGGAAGTTTGTCCGGCGAGTCCAGCACCTTGAGCGCATCTTCTCGCAGTTCTTCGAATGACTTGTGTTTTTCCAGAACAGCCGCTGTGCGTGCATTTTCCGCCTTGACCCACGCCATCGGCTTCTCGCCATGAATCTCCTCAAGCCACGTGTATTTGTCCGGCTCTTCCGACGGTCCCTGTGCCAACCCGGTCCCCGTAACCATCAGAGCCGCCGCAAGAATACCTCTGGTCCAACGCATCTTTCGCCCTCCTCAAAAGCTCGCGATCGCCGCCGAGCCCGTGCCTGTCTGTTCTTCATTTGGAATCAGTTTTCAGGCAGGAATTACTTTGATCGCTATATTACTTGACCCGTGCGTGCTCCTCTCAAGCGCGTGCTCTAGTAAGAGCGGGTGCCCTATCCCAACGTCGCCTTGGGCGGATAGTCCCTTTCAATCCCGCGTTTTTTGCTAACCTAACGTTTTTGCTAACCTAAATAGATACGCACGGGTGCCCCATCCAAGCTCTGCTTGGGTGGGAAGATAATCCCCATCTCACATCGGAGCCCGAACATCTCCATCTCATCCGCCGCCGCATCGCACCTGCTCGCGCAGCCCTTCCCCGCCGAATTCACTCCCGGGGCCCGCTCAGCCGTCTTCACCTGTCTGCGCATTCAGCCCGACGAAAAGGTCACGCTCATCACCGATCGCGTTACCGAACCCATCGCTGCCTCCATCGCTGCTCAATTGAAAGAGCGCGGCTGCCCCTTCAACGCCTTCATCCTCGAAGAACTCGCGCCGCGTCCACTCGCCGACATGCCCTCCGCAGTGCTCGACGATTTGGAAACCTCCGCCGTCTCCATCTTCGCCGTGCAGGTACAGCCCAACGAACTGCGCTCGCGTATGCAAATGACCGACGTGGTTAACCGCCGCCGCATGCGCCACGCCCACATGGTCAACATCACGCCCGAAATCATGTGCGATGGCATGCGTGCCGACTATGACGCTGTCGACCGCCTCTCACAGCAGGTCCTCGACCGCGTTCGTCGCGCCGTCCGCATCCGCGCCACCACCGCTGCAGGAACCAGCATCGTCTCCGACATGAACCCTGGCTATAAGTGGTTCAAGACTTCCGGCATCATCTCACCTGAGAAGTGGGGCAATCTTCCGGGGGGCGAATGTTTCACCTCGCCCGGAGAGGTCAACGGCACCTTCGTGGTGGATGGAGTTGTCGGAGACTGGCTCTGCGCCCGCTACGGCCTGCTCGAATCCACTCCACTCACCATCAAGATCGCGAAGAATCGCATTGTCTCCTGCTCCAGCGCAAACAAGCAGCTCGAACAGAACTTCTGGGCCTACACCCACACAGACGAAAACTCCGACCGCGTTGGCGAGTTCGCCATCGGCACCAACATCGGGGTATCCCGCGTCATCGGCAACATCCTCCAGGACGAAAAATTCCCCGGCATCCACATCGCTTTCGGAAATCCCTACGGTGAACACACCGGCGCACCCTGGCGCTCCGGCACTCACATTGATGTCGTCGGTCTCGGCTTCAACATCTGGCTCGATTACGAGAGCGGCGAAGAACAGATCATGCAAGACGGCCGCTTCCTCATCACCGCTTAAGGAATATTCCAAAGGGGGCTGGTCCTAAGGGCCTTCTCTGTAGATCGAGCCAGAAGCTGTAGGCCTCGGCCTCCGAACATTACCGCTTCACGCCCTTAGCCGCCAGCTTCTCCGCTACGCTCAGCGCATCCGCAGCGTTCACCCTTACGTCTGGTTCTACCCCGACCACATCCCAGTCGGGCTGTCCATACGGATTCGTGATCTTCGCCTCCGGGATCCCCACTCCGAAGTGCTCGTCAACGCGGTGGAACGTGCCCACGTGAGCGCCACCGCCTGTCGTCTCGCCGACCACCGTCGCCCTTTTCAGCATTTTCAGGTTATAGGTGAACTGCTCCGCACCCGACAACGTGCGCGAGGAAGTAAGGATGTAAACAGGCTTGTTCGCCAGCTTGCTGCCTGCCGCGGGCTTCAACGTGGTCGCGCTCTGCGCCTCTCGCGGGTTGTACCACGACACCGTTCGGTCGAACAGCGGTGACGCAACGTCGGCTACGGTCTCCGGAAATCCCCCCGTATTGTCCCGCAGATCAAGAATCATTGCCTTCGTTTCGCCGATCTTCGCCATAGCCTTGTGCAGCATCTCTCCGCAGATGTCCAGTTCCGGAAATGAGTTGAACTTCAGATACCCGACTTGCCCCGGCAGAACCTCCGCTTTCTCCACCGAGCAGTTCTCACGAATCATCATCGCCTTGTAACGCTCAATCGTCGCAGCCGACGGCGGTGCTGCGGTCGCATTCCTGCTGTACGCAACATTCAAGTGCAGATCTCCCGTCGCATTCCGCACATCCGCTGTCAATCGTTCTGCCAGCATCCGGCCATCAACGACATCCTTATATGATCCCTGCTTTTGCAGCGTTCGCAATCGCTCGATCGCCGCCTCGGCCTTTTGCTTGTCGAAGTAGTGCGCTGCCAAATTCTCAGCAACACCTTGCACCACTTGGTTCTTTTCCTGTGCTGTCAGCCGTCTCTCAGAACTCGCCTCGGAACTAGACGCGGAACCTGAGTTCGCCTGCGGCTGCGAAGATCCGCCATTGACGGTTGAAGAATCGCCGTCACCATGGGTGCCGGTACTTGTCGGTGCGGACATAACCTGATTCAGTCGCTCCAGCACAGCTTCTACTGGCGACAATGCTCCGCCTGCATTTGCGAACCGATGAGGCGCAGGAAGCCGCATTACCAGTCCGAACGCAACGAGTGCCGTAACTGAGAATATGCAGGCCGCCACAACCGAGCCTCGCCTCAGCGGCTCGTGGCTCAGTGTCTGAAATGAAGGCAGCCTGCTCATATCGCTTGCAACCGGATGAGCACTCGTCTCCGCATAGGAGTTTTGCAACGCTATGGGAAGGCCGGCCAGAGCGTCGGCAATCAGGTCGAACCACAAACGGCCGCTCTGTAATAACCCGCATTCATCCCGAATCCGATCCCGATAAAGCTCCATTGCCTCTTCCTGGTACTTCCGTCGGAATGCAGCAGGGTATAGCCGAACAAGTAAGGCGAATATTCTCTCAGACATATTCCCCCCTCAGAATCTTCTTGGCCCGCGCCACACGCAGTAGATCTGCAAGCCTCTCCGCCTCCGCGTGCGCCAGCCTTCGTCCTGACGAAGTCAGCCGGTAATACCGTCGCCGCTCAGCATCGCTCTCCGCGCCGGATTTGCGGTCTGTCTCTTCAATCAGCCCCTCTTCCTCGAGTCCTTGAATGGAGCTGTACAGCGTGCCGGGTCCAAGCCTCATACGTCCGTTTGTTTGCTGCTCAACCTGTCGCATGATTGCGTAGCCATGCAAATCTTCGTCCGCAAGTGAGAGCAGAATCTGAAACGCCGCCGCTGGTAGTGGATCGAGTTTCCGTTTTGGCATAGTCGATAATCGATATATCGATTAATGACTGTACCGCCGGTCAGTATCCCTGTCAAGAGTGTTGTGTGGATCTCTCGCGGTCTGGAGAGACGCCGCGCCCTCATCTCGGTTGCATCCCGCCCCTTGTTGGTACGGGTAATATTGCCCGCTCCGTCCGTTTCTGCAATGCTGATCCCATCCCGAAAGGACCCGCATGAACCTCCTCCGAAGACTCGCCACTGTCCTCATCCTCCTCGGCGCCCTCGCGGCCGGTGCCCTCCGATCCATCGCGGAACCCGCCCTCTGGGTCGCCAAGGGTCCGCACGCCACCGTATATCTCTTCGGCACGATTCATGCACTCGACAAGAATCACCCCTGGCATTCCGCCAAGATCGATGCCGCCATCCAGCAGAGCCAGTCACTCTGGCTGGAGGTCCCCAATGTGGACGACCCCGCCTCCATGCAACCGCTCATCATGCAGCTCGGTCTGGATATGACTCATCCGCTTTCATCGAAGCTCACACCGGAGCAAATGGCCAAACTGAATAAGGCCGCAGCCGGCCTTCCGGGCGGCTCCGGCATGCTCGACATGATGAAGCCCTGGCTGGCAGGCATGATGCTTAGCCTCGCTCCCGTCATGCAGGCGGGCTACGACCCTAATACCGGCGTCGAACTCCAGCTCAAGCCCGAATTCACCAAAGCCGACAAGCCCGTGAAGGGCTTCGAGACTATGGAACAGCAGATCCACTACTTCGCCGACATGAGCGACAAGGCGCAGCTCGATTTCCTCGTCTCCGAACTCGATGACGCCGATTCCGCCGTGGACAAATTCAAGGAACTCGTCGCGGCCTGGTACTCAGGCGACATCGCCAAGCTTGATGCGCTTAATAACGCCGACTTCCGCGACAAATATCCCGATCTCTTCCAACTCCTCGTCGTCAAGCGCAACCAGAACTTCGTCACGCAGATTCAGGATCTTCTCAAGGGCGACAAAGTCACCTTTGTAGCGGTGGGAGCCGGCCACCTCGTCGGCAAAGATGGCGTTCCCGCAATGCTCACGGCGCAGGGTTACAAAGTTACCCGCGAATAACGGCCGCGCTTGGCGTCAGTCCACCGTTCACGAGACCACATCACAGCTCGAGGCAGAAAGAACTATGTTCACGCTCGACGGAATTCGCCAATTCCATCAATGGACTCACGCCAGCCTCACTCTCCTTCTCGAGCACCTATCGACGCTTCCGCCCGCGTCCTGCACAAAAGAACTGCCGGCCTTCGGCTTGAACACCATCCAGAAACAGGTCATCCATATCTTCAACTGCGAAGGCTTCTGGATCAGCATCCTTCAAGGACTCGACTACGTCGAACGGAATCCCACTGACTTCCCCGCGATCGCTGACGCCATTCCCTTCCAGAAGGAAATCAGCGATCGAACGCAGCAGTATCTGGCGAATCTAAGTGACCAGCAATTGAATACCGACACAGAACTCAACTTCTCAGATGGGGACCGCGCTGTCCGCACTCCCGCACTGATCCTCCACCACGTCTTCACGCATGCCTTCCACCACAAAGGCCAGATCGTTGCCATGTGCCGCGAGCTCGGCTATCCCGCCCCCGACACTGATCTCAACCAGTTCCACTAACGCAATGGTCTAGGGCGTGTCTCGCCCTGACTGGGCAATCATCAACGTGTATCCATCGGGGTCCTCCAGCCGGAACTCTCCTTCCGGCAAATAGTCCGGATACGAGATGTCGCTCGCTCTGAAACCCTTCGCCAGCAGTTCTTCCCGCAACCCTTTCAGGTCTCGTGCGTAGAGATAGAACAGGACCGTTTTGTTCCCGTTCGCAGTCGCTCCTCGAACGTCGTTAGAGACGAGCATCAGGTTGGCTCCGGTCTTCCAATTAGGCGCCTTTGGCTGATACAGCCATGCCCAATGGTGTGGCTGCTCTCGAGGAACAGCATTCCCGATTTCAAACCCAAGATGCCGATAGAACTTCGCTGAAACCATCACGTCCGCAACGCGAACCATTGCCACAACACTGCTCACGGGCGCTGAGCCCATATTCGTAGCGTCTCCCATCGTGCCTCCTTCATCGCCCGCCAGTTTCCCTCAGATCCGTCAGCCCATATCCGCTCGTATGAACTTCAGGAACTCTTTCAGCACCTGCTCCGGCAAGTCTGATCTCTTCTTCGCTGCCATGAGTTCATGCCCCGCGCCCGCCACCATCATGAGCTCCGTCCTGGCGGGAATCATCTTCAGCGCCGCCTGCAACTCCTCGCGTGTCCCAAACCCGTCTCGCTCCCCACTCACAAACAGCGAAGGTGTTCGCAGAGAAGGGAAGTGATCGGTCCTCATCACTATCGGCTTCTCCGGTGGATGTAGCGGATAGGAGAGCAACAACAGCGCCTCCGCAACTTCCGGCTCTGCAGCGGCCAGCATTGAGGCCTGTCGCCCACCATACGAGTGTCCTCCAAGGAAAACCCTCCCCGACGTCTCTCGCCGCAATGCCGCTGCCGCGGCCCGCAATCCCGCCTGGTCACGCTCCCCGCTTCCTCGCATTGGAGGCCCGAACGGCCTCGCCTGCCTGAAGGGCAGATCACATCGCAGGACGGTTATTCCGGCTTCGCAAAACGCCTCAGCCATCGTCGTCAGCAGCGCCGAACGGCAATTCCCTCCCGCGCCGTGCGTCAACACCAGTCCATCCGCATTTCCGCGTTCTGCCCGATGTAGAAATCCTCGAACCGCGGCTCCCGCAACAGAATCATCTTCGAACTCTACGCCGTTCATCGCCACCACCGTCCGACTGCAGCAAATCCAATTGTGCTTCTCGCCTCGGGAACCATTGCTCACAACATTAACCGAGCACGCTGTGTGTCCAGATTCGCATCTAATCTCGGATTAGGACCAAGGTCTCCACTATTGCCGAAGAACTCTCAACCGAGTTTTGTCCCATCGCGTCCTGGAGGCAACTCCGCTAGTAGACTATTACTCACTGATGACGGCAGAGCCCTGCCAAACAGCGGCGCGAAAGAGTCCCACGATGTGTAGAATGGGTCCCCAGTCGACCTCCGCGCTGGCGCACAGGCGCGAAGTGGAGGAGGCACTGAACCTGACTATTCGAATAATTATTGCTCAATGGCGGCTTAAAACGGCATCCAGAGCATTTGAACTTTGCCAACACCTTGGTTCGACAACATTCGATCAGGAGATTTGAAATGTTCACTAGACTTGTTATCGGACTCACTTTCTGCGTTGTTTCGATTTCGTGCGCTGCCCAGGTAGCCCCTGCAGCTGGGACGACCCATGCACCTCTTTCAGGATCGGTGGGATTTGGAATGGACTATATGTCGGGCGATTGGGGACGCGGGAAGATCAACAGATGGGGACCTTCTGCATGGGCTACCGTAACCATCTGGCACGACCTGAGCGTGATTGTAGAAGGACACTCGGCGATCATCGGCGGGAACAAGCTCGCGCAGGGGGAAACAGGATTTCCACCTTTCAAGTATGTGAACGGAGGCGGGGGTCTGATCTGGACATCGGGATATTATGGGCGGTTCCAGCCCTTACTCAAAGGCGAGGTGGGAATCGGAAGCTTGACGCATCCGCCGAACGGAAGCGGTTATGCGCATCAGTCCACCACCACGTATACGCTGGGTGGCGGGTTCGAATATCACACCTATAAGCGGCTATGGACGCGCGTGGAGTATGACTACGACTTCTTTACGAACTTCCACAGCAATATCTCCGGCAAGAACCACTCGCTCAATCCGCGGGGGTTCATCTTCGGAGAGACCTACCGGTTTGGCCGTGGCGGATCGCGGTATTGACCCGTGAGTGACCCCGAGTCCGGAGATGCACCCCTGAACACCAACGGCCACTCTGTGAGAGTGGCCGTTGTTTGAGCCGGATCGAGGTCTTGCTAGAGTTTGTCGGAGTAAATCTGGCGGACGAGAAGGTTCTCAATTTCCTCCTGGCGGCCGGAACGGGGCTGCGGATTGATGTTTTTGTCCAGAGCCCACTTCTCAATTTCATCCAGTGATTTTTTGCCGCTGAAGATTGCGGTTGCGTCGGACGACTTCCATCCCGCATACCGATCCGAGACGATCTTGTCGAGGCGGCCGTCTTCGATAATCTTTGCGGCCGTGAGGAAGGCGCGTGCGCAGAGATCGGCTCCTCCCACATGGGCGTGGATGAGGTCCTCGGGCGTAAAGCTCTGACGGCGCACCTTTGCGTCGAAGTTGCAGCCGCCGGGGTTAAGTCCGCCGGCTTTGATCACGTGAATCATGCTGACTGTCATCGACCAGAGGTCGTTCGGGAACTGGTCGGTGTCCCAGCCAAGAAGTGGATCGCCGCGATTGATGTCGAGTGAACCGAGAACGCCAAGTGAGCCGGCGGTGGCAATCTCGTGCTCGAAGGTGTGGCCGGCGAGCAGGGCATGATTGGCTTCGATATTGAGCTTCACTTCGTTCTCAAGATTGAAGCGCTTGAGGAACGAGTACACGGTGGCGACATCAAAGTCGTACTGGTGCGCGGTGGGCTCCTTGGGCTTGGGCTCGACAAGGATCTGGCCCTTGAAGCCGATCTTGTGCTTGTACTCAACGACCATGGTCAGGAAGCGGCCCATTTGCTCGAGTTCCTGCTTCATGTCGGTGTTGAGAAGAGTCTCGTAGCCTTCGCGTCCGCCCCAGAGAACGTAATTGGAACCGCCGAGTCGCTTGGTGGCGTCCAGACAATTCTTAACGGTTGCGGCGCACCAGGCGAAAACTTCCGGGTCGGGGTTGGTTGACGCTCCAGCCATGAAGCGCGGATGCGAGAAGAGATTGGCCGTTCCCCAGAGGAGGCGCGTGGAGTAGGTGCGCATCTTCTCTTCGAGGTAGTCGACCATGGTGTGAAAGTTCTTGAGCGTGTCGGCGAGAGTGTCGCCTGCGGGTGCGATGTCGGCGTCGTGCCAGCAGAAGAACGGGAAGTCGAGGACGCGGAAAAGCTCGAATGCAGCGTCGGCTTTGGCCTTGGCTTGCGCGATAGGATCTCCGGAATTGAACCAGGGGCGCGGAATGGTCGGACCGCCGAAGGGATCGCCGCCCTGCATGTTGAGCGAGTGCCAGTACGCAACGGCGAAACGAAGGTGATCCTTGAGCGGCTTGCCGTTCACGACGCGATTGGGGTCGTACCAGCGATAGGAAAGTGGGTTTTCTGAAGATGGGCCTTCATAGGCTACTGTCTTGAAGGAACTGAAGATGGTGTCGGGCATGTGAATCTCCTGGCTCTCCGGGATGGGCGGTGCGGGTTGAAAATCGAGCTTTCAGCCGGATTTGGGTCGGCGGAGTAAAGCGATTTTTTAGAGCCGTTCTTGCCCGTGATCCTGGGACAGTTATTTGTAACACATTGGGCCGAAGCGCGGCGGATCTCAAGTTAATGACGGTCCGATCGGCGGCTGCTGCCTGATGTCTTGGAGACTTAACTGTCAGTTCTTGTTCATTCAAATCTTCAGTAGATAGTCGTAGGCCTGCCGTACGGCTCCCAGTTCGTCCTCAGCAGCGGTGCCGTCCTGCTCGATGAAAACTTGTTTTACACCAGCGTTCTTCAGGCTGGTCATCATCTTTTTCCAGTCGGTGGAGCCCTTGCCGAAGTCGGCATACTTCGGGAAATTGCTCGTGAGGGTGGGTGTAAACGGGCCGGCCCACTCCTTTACGTGCGCCAGTTCAAAACGGTGCGGGTACTTGACCAGATACGGGTACGGGTCGCCACCGCCGGCTATGAAATTTCCTGTGTCGAACTCGAGGGCGACCACAGACGGATCAGTCAGGCGAATGATCTCATCGAAGCCGACGATGTTGCCGTACTTGCGGGCCTCGATGTTGTGATTGTGGTAAGCGAACCGCATGCCCCCATCGTGAACTTTTCGACCAATCGTGTTGAACCTGTCTGCGCTCCAGCGGAAATCGTCGAGCCCGATGCTCTCGAAGGGGTTGCCGACTGACTTGCCCTCGGCGTTGGGCTTGATCGATGGAACGGCGGCAATCATATAGGGCATGCCGACTTCATGACAAAAGTCGATGGTGCGTTGGACTTCGTCGTCAGACATGCTGGCCTGCAGGCAGTGCGCGCCAGTGGCAGTCAGGCCGGAATTGGCGAGAGTGGCGCGAACCTGTTTCGCCGTCCGGCCATAAAACCCGGCGAACTCCACGTTCTTGATTCCGAGCGCCGCAACCTTCGCGAGTGTGCCATCGAAGTCTTTGCCAAGCATCTCGCGAAGCACGTAGAGCTGCACGCCGAGGCGGCTTGGGCTTTCAGCGATGGCGAGCGGAGAGCGGGAGGATGCGATGGCGAGGGATGCGAGAGTGCCTGTGGCAAGAAAGCGGCGGCGTGAAATCAAAGAGCCCTCCTGAATCGGATCACCAAGAATGATAGCGGAGCGGGTCCGGAGGAGTGGAGAGCGGCGAAGCGAATGACGAAGTTGACTTGGCCCATCTATTCTTGGTTGGTTCCGCGGGGAGAAAAATGTTGCGATCGAAGTGCTGCGCCTGCATTGCATCTGTAATCGTGTTTTGCGGAGTGTCCGTTGTTCACCCGCAATCAAACAGCGTGGAAGTGACCTCTCCCAATCATCGGATTGCTGTGCACTTTGACGTGCAGCTCAAGAAGGGGCAGGCGGCCGGGCAGGACGGCCAGATTGTCTACTCCGTGTCGTTCAAGGGGAAGCAGGTCTTTGAGGAATCGGCTCTTCGTCTCGAGTTGGCGAACCAGCCTGCGCTGGGCGCGGCTGTTCACATTGCAGGAAGTACACCGGGTTCCGGCGTGGACGATTACGCGCTCGTGGCCGGCAAAGTGTCGACCATACACGACAAGTACAACAGCTTGGTTGTTCATGCCGCAGAGGGAACCGGGGCAAGACGTGAGTTCGATGTTGAGGCACGGGTCTATGACGACGCCGTGGCTTTCCGATATCACATTCCGCAGCAGCAGGCACTCTCGCGATTTCAGCTTGTGCAGGAGGATACAGAGTTTCGTCCTGTGACGGATGCGATGGCCTGGGCGCTGCGTCTGCCAAATTACCAGAGCGCTTATGAGAGCGAGTATGTGCCGGCAGCATTGAGTGCGTTGAGTAACCAGGGCGGTGTGGCAAGCCATATCCTCAACGGAGCTCCGATGCTGATGCACCTGCCGGGTATAGCCTGGGCCGCTGTTGCAGAAGCCTACCTTGAGGGCAATGCTGCGATGTACCTCGAGAATCCGACGGGCAGTTGGATGGGTCACTACATCGTGAGCAGGATTTCGCCGCGGCTGGACGGCAAAGGTCCCGCGGTGGATGCGAGCCTCCCGCATGACAGCGCGTGGCGGGTGATCCTGATCGGGGATACACCGGGGAAATTGGCCGAGTCGAATGTATTCACCGATCTCAATCCTCCGAGTGCGATCGCAGATACGAGCTGGATCAAACCGGGCAAAGCTTCGTGGGACTGGTGGAACGGCGATTTGGGTCCGGACGGCGAGTCGGCCTACACGACGAAAAACATGGAGTACTACGTAGACTTCGCGGCTGAGTCAGAGTTCCCCTACATGATGCTCGACGCGGGATGGTCGGGCATGGACATTCTGAAGATGAACGGAAAGGTCAACGTTCCCGAACTGGTGCAGTATGCCGCGAAAAAGAATGTGAAGGTTTGGATATGGCTGTACTCGAAATCGGTTGCTGCCCAGATGAAGCAGGCGTTCCCGCTTTACGAGAAGTGGGGAGTGGCTGGGGTGAAGATCGACTTTGTCCTTCGCAACGACCAGGAAGGGATCCAGTGGTACTACGATGTTGCGAAGCTCGCCGCCGAGCACCATCTCATGGTGGATTTCCACGGCGCGACGCAGCCCTGGGGAATGCAGAGAACCTATCCCAACGTTCTGAACTTTGAATCTGTGCTCGGGATGGAACAGAGCAAGGCTGGCCGTCGCGATGACCCTGTGACGCGAACGACGTTTCCGTTCACGCGCATGTTGAGCGGGCCGATGGACTATACCCCGGGCGGATTCAACAACGTAACAGCGGAAGATTTCGTAGGGCGCGACAAGAGTCCGATGGTGATGGGCACGCGGGCGCAGCACCTCGCTTTGTATGTAGTTTTCGAGGAGCCGCTGGCGATGGTTTCGGATGCGCCTCAGGCATATGCGAACCAGCCGAGCTTTCAATTCATCAAGGATGTGCCGACAACGTGGGATGCGACCCGTGTGCTGAATGGATTGCCCGGAGAGTTCGCCACCATCGCCCGGAAACATGGTCGCGAATGGTACCTGGGGAGCATTACGAACTGGACGGCGCGCGACCTCCGTGTTCCTTTGAGCTTTCTGGGCAGCGGGAGGTACGAGGCACAGATCTACGAAGACGCAGCAGACGCCGGGCAGAGTCCGAAGAACATGTCAATCCGCAGGCAGATGGTGCGGGGTACCGAAACTCTCTCGCTGCATCTGGCCAGTGGGGGCGGCTGCGCGATCCGCTTCGTTCCAAAATGATGATAATGCGCAGATAGTTCGATAGCTCAGGACGTTGTGATCTGGTCGTTGGGATTGTGGCCCGAGGCGGACAGGAACAGTGGTGCAAGCTTGTTGCCGATCGGCACACCAAGGCCCGTGCACGGATCAGGGCCGGGACCCGCGCTGTAGTACCCATTGCCGCCGGAAGTGATGTCTGAGAAGGCCCCTGCATTTTTGTACAGCGTGGGGGTGACGAAGCCGAGTTTCTTTCCGAATGCCGCGAAGAGGCCGGCATAGAGCGGACCGACAGCGCTGGTGCCGCCAACCACAGTAATGCCTCCATGGACCGTGATGTTGTAGCCCGTGTTGGGATCGGCGTCCGCCGCCACATCAGGAACCATGCGGCCTTTGCCGTACGGCGAGCCGGAGGGCGGCTTTGGGATTCCAATCTGGAAGGTCTGCGTGGGGAAGATGGTGGAGTAACCGCCGCCGGTGCCTTCGCCGTTGGTCTGGCCGGGGCTGTCGTTCCACACGGTTTCTGTGCCAGACATTTTGTAGGTTCCGCCGCAGCCGATGACGTGAGGACAGGAAGCTGGACAATCGACGTTAGCCGGGGTGTTGCCGCCATCGCCGGAATTGTTGTCGCCAGATGCGGCGAAGACAACCATTCCGAGATCAGTCGCGGTGGCAGCGGCGGACTCCATTTCGTCGGCGTTCTGCGTGCCCCAGGTGTTTTCGTCAGCGCCCCACGAGATGGAGCAGACATCGCATCCGTCTTGCGCGGCTTTTTGCACCGCGGGAGCGATGTCCTGGGCCCAGTAGATGCGAATGGTGGCGGGATGGCCCGTGGCGGTGTAGTAGGCGGCTGCTGATACCTGGATGTCGAGCGCGACTTCGACGTCGGCATCGCTGTTCGAGCCGGTGTTCTGGTTGGGACTGTTCTTCGTGCCATCGACCGAGACATCAGTGATGCTGGGGACGGGCTGGTTGATCGATTTGAAATAGGCATCCATGTCGGACTGAACCCAGCCTCCGCCAAGTTCGACGATGGCGATCACGCCTCCGCCCGCGAGGCCCGTGGGCCACTTGTAGGCGGAGCAGAGGTTGGGCACGTTCCACGGAGCGGGCGCAAGTGGCCCGATCTGGATGTGGGGAACGAGGCGGCGAAGCTTGAAATAAGGATGGCAGGGAACGCGCGGAGTGTTGGGCATGGGGAAGGAGTCCTTTGAGTTGGATTTGCGCTTTCCTCCGTGCTTAGATGCGGGTGCAACGATGCGGTGGTATGCTGCGGAGTTTTAGCCGCACGAAAGTCATATGAAGCTAAAGCCTTACTATGGAGCGGTGAGCACTCCTTGAAGAATTTGGATGTGCGCGGGGGAACTGCTTTGGCATACGACGATCTGCGTGACTGGATCAGGACACTGGAGAAAAGTGGCGAACTGAAGAGAATCAGTGTGGAGGTGTCGCCAGAGCTGGAGATCACGGAGATCACCGATCGAGTATCGAAGGCAGGGTCCAGGGGACCGACGGCCCAAGGAAACAGTTCGCCTGCGATGAATGGCAAATATGCGCCCGGAGGTCCGGCGCTGCTCTTTGAAAACGTGAAGGGGCATCCGGGGCACAAGGTGCTGATGAACCAGTTCGGCAGCGAGCGGCGCATGGCAATGGCACTCGGTGTTGATCGGCTGGATGAGATTGCGGAGCGCATCCAGGGACTGATGAATGTGAAAGCCCCAGGCGGAGGCTTCCTCGATAAGTTGAAAATGCTGCCGCAACTGGCGGAACTCGGAAATGTATTTCCAAAAACCGTGAGCGCGAAAGATGCGCCCTGCAAGGAAGTCATCTTACGCGACGGCTTCGACCTGAACGCCTTTCCGGTTCTGAAGTGCTGGCCTCATGATGGCGGCCGCTTCATCACGCTTCCCTGCGTGCACACGCGCGATCCGCGGAATGGCAAACGGAATATCGGGATGTACCGCATGCAGGTGTACGACGGGCAGACAACGGGCATGCATTGGCAGCGTCAGAAGGTGGCTGCCGAGCATTTCCGCAATGCTCTGCGTGCCCAGGCGCAGGCGGCTACTGCCGGCGACCCGCGTGCTGCCAGTGTCGCGGCCATGGCAGAATCCGCGGGCGGTTCGGTGACCATCCCGGACGGGCCAGTAGGCGGGATTCCCCAGGTGGCTCTGGGCAACATGAAGGGATCTCGACTTGAAGTTGCCGTGGCGATCGGCACGGAGCCGGCGTTGACCTTCTCGGCAATTGTGCCCGCGCCGCCGGAGGTTGAGGAGTTCATGATCGCCGGGTTCCTGCGTGGCAAGCCTGTCGAAATTGTGAAGTGCGAGACAGTGGATCTTGAAGTTCCGGCCAGCGCGGAGATCGTACTGGAAGGCTACGTCGAGCTGAGCGAGATGCGCAGCGAAGGTCCGTTCGGCGATCACACCGGCTTCTACACCATGGCCGAAGACTATCCGGTCTTTCATCTGACGTGCATCACACATCGCAAGAATCCAATCTTTGCGGCAACAATTGTGGGCAAGCCTCCCATGGAAGATGCCTGGATGGGTAAGGCAGTGGAACGTATATTCCTGCCCGCAATGAAGCTGACGATCCCAGAGATAGTGGATATCAATTTGCCCGTTGAAGGCGTGTTTCACAACCTGATGCTGGTGTCGATCCGGAAGAGCTATCCAGGGCAGGCACGCAAAGTGATGAACGCGATCTGGTCGCTGGGGCAGGCGATGTTCACAAAATGCATTATCGTTGTCGACGAAGACTGCGATGTGCAGGACATCGCCGAGGTGGTACTGCGTGTCTCAAACAATATCGACCCTGAGCGCGATATTCAGTTCACGCTGGGACCGGTGGACTCGCTCGATCATGCCTCGCGGCTTCCAAACTACGGCTCGAAGATGGGCATAGATGCGACACGCAAGTGGAAAGCGGAAGGCTTTCAGAGGCCGTGGCCCGCGATGATCGAAATGGACAAAGAGACAAAAGCGCGCGTCGATGTGATCTGGGAGAAGCTGGGATTATGAAGGTCTATATGCAACCCCATTTACCAGCGGGCATGACAAAAGGAGCTATCTTCCGGGAGAACGAATACGCTTGGGAGATTTCCGCATTTCCCGAAGCCCTTCGAGAAGCAGCGGCTCTAGGCTATGCGTGTCTTGGAGGACAGTTCTGGTTCCTCCTTTGTGATGGTTCGGTTTACGAATTTTATTGGCTCGAAGCGGATTCTTCTGAGAGGGCAGCGAACGAGCCATGGTGCGAGTACGTCAAGCGTTCCTGTGACGAGGTCTGGTCGCGATTCGAAAAGTTGAGGAGTGAAACGGACTTCAACGAGGAGGCGAAGGAATTCCATTCTCTCAAGTCGGTCGCACCGAACGACAAGGTTAAGCTGCTCTTCAATGCCTATTTCGTTACGGAGAAGGAACTCTCTGCCCTCGAGCCGTGAACCTTCCTCTTCGATCCTCGCGTTTGCATTTGATAGGCTGAATTGCATGCGCAGTATGTTTGGGTGGGATGTCGCCTTGTTGGCGATGGCGGTTGGTGTGGTTTCCTGTACTGCGCAAGCTCCGGACAGTTTCCGCTGGATTGATTTCCATTCCCCCAACGATCAGGATGTCGTGAACTGGGTGACGCGCGCTCTCCAGGAGCAGAAGTGGACGGCGATTCGCGAGATTGGCGTCCAGTACGATCAGGCTCTGGTGATCACAACGAGCCGCAATTCTCCGCAAGGCGCACCGAACCGCGATTCGTTTTCGATCTGGAGCGTATCGCTGGCGAATCGCGCACTCACGCACCTTATTGATGGAACGAATCTGCGCATCTCCGACTGGCTGCTGCTGGATGTCACATCTCCGCGTGAGCTTGCCGTGCTCTATGACGACTGCGCCGATTGCGACGCGACGACGTACTTCACCACGTTGCACTACGATCTGCGCCAGCATACGTGGGCGGCGCGGTGGCTACAGGGTGGCGGGAAGACGGTTACAGTTTGGAGCGCAAAGGCTCCGCTGGGCGTGACGCGGACACAGGTATTTGCCGTGATGGCCGATTCGAATGGGCACGAGGTTCTGGGAACGTGGACTCATCTCGACTACGGCAAGGAAAAGCAGCCAGAGGATTCGGTCTATCGGTTCGATGTCGATTCGCAGACCGGAGTCGAGCGCAATCAACTGCTCTTCGGACGCGACGCGGCTGTCATGAAGGAACATCTCTGCCATGGTCAGGATCTCGTTCCGGGGCTCAGCCGCGGACAGAATTCGGCTCTCTGCGTGCCACCTGCTGCGGAGAAGCCGCGATACGAACGAAAGCCCGTGACCACTCCGCCGAAAAATAATCAGGGGCAAGCTCAGCCGCGGTGAACGAGGGAACGACGAAGAAGAGTGCTAAATAGAAGCGGCCACTGCACAGAGCGGTGGCCGCTTTTCTTCGACGATTTGCGGACTATTTCTTAAAGCGCTTTGATGGTTCGTCTGAGTAGATCTGCCCGTCGCGGATATGTACTACGCGGTGAGCGTACTCGGCTATGTCCGGCTCGTGCGTGACGAGGACGATGGTGTTGCCCTTGGCCTGAAGCTGATCGAACAGCGTCATAATCTCGACGCCAGTTTTGGAGTCGAGATTGCCGGTTGGCTCGTCGGCCAGGATGATCGACGGGCTGTTGACGAGGGCGCGAGCGATTGCGACACGCTGACGCTGACCGCCGGAGAGCTCGTTGGGCTTGTGGTGCATGCGCGTCTCGAGGCCGACGTTGGTGAGAGCCTGCTTGGCGCGCTCGATGCGCTCAGACGCGGGCGTGCCGTTATAAATGAGCGGCAGCTCGACGTTGTGCAGAGATGTTGCGCGCGAGAGCAGATTGAACGTCTGGAACACGAATCCAATTTCCTTGTTGCGGATGCGGGCGAGTTCGTCGTCGTCAAGTTCGCTGACGAGCTGGCTATTGAGCCAGTACTTGCCCTTGGAAGGCGTGTCGAGGCAACCGATCAGGTTCATCAGCGTCGATTTGCCGGAGCCGGAGGGGCCCATAATCGCGACGTACTCGTTCTGCTTGATGCGGAGGTTGACGCCGCGAAGCGCATGGACCTGTTGCTCCGATCCCATGTCGTAGGTGCGCCAGAGGTCTTCTACGACGATCATGTCGCCATTCGGTCCGGACGATTGCTGGGCTTCCACCTCAGATATGACGCTGTTCAGAGCCATTTGAACCTATCCTTGTTGTGACTTCCCGTAAGACCTGCTTATCGGTCGGATCATGCGAGCGGATTACGTGGTGCTGCCGGGTTGTCCTGCAACGGGCGGCTTGTCGCGCTTGAGAAGGGCGCCATTCTTCAGACTCCGAAGAGTCTTATAAGGTCCGGTGACGATCTCCTGGCCTTCCTGAAGACCGCTGAGTACTTCGATGTCAGTTGCGCCGGTGATGCCCGTTGTGACAGGCACGAACTTGGCGCGCTGCTTCCCATGGGCATCCTTTTCGAAGACGTAGACACCTTGTACTGGATCTTTTTTGGCCGACGAGGATGACGAAGCAGCTTCGACATTACCGCTGCTGGAGCTTGGCGCAGGCGGCGTAAATGTCGTCAGCGCCTGGATCGGCAGAGCCAGCACATTCGCCTTCTGCGCGGTAGTGATCTTGGCCGTCGTGGACAGCCCAGGCCGCAGCTCTGGTGACGGCTGATCCAGGGTCACGACCACCTTGAAATCCTTCGCTTCTTCCGTGCCGGTCGTGGACTGTGAGGTCGCGATGCCTGTGGAGCGGAGCAGCGCCTGATCTCCGACGAGCGTCACGTGCCCCTTGAAGATCTTGCCGGGAATGGCGTCGACCGTGACATCTGCCGGCTGTCCATTCTTGATGTTCACAATGTCTGTCTCGTCGACCTTCACCTCGGCGGTGATCTTGCTCATGTCAGCCAGCGTCATCAGGGTTGACCCGGCCGTGTTCTGAATGCCGGTGACCACCGTCTCGCCTTCTTTCACCGGCATGTTCGTGACGATGCCGTCAAAGGGCGCGATCGCGATGGTCTTTTCCAGCATGTCCTGATTGGCGCGGAGAGTCGCGACCTGCGTCTGCAAGTGACCGCGGGCGGATTCGGTCTGCGCCTTGGCCTGGTTTAGCTGGGCCTGCATCTGCGCCACCGTTGCTATGTCAGTGTCGTATGCGGCTTTCTTGCTGTCGAAATCCTGCCTGGCCATGATGCCGGCTTTGAAGAGGCTCTGAGCGCGATCCCAGTCGAGCTTCTTCTGTTCCAGGTCAGCCTTGGCGCGCTCCACATTTGCCTCGGCAGTCTTCTCGGCGGCAATGTAGGAATTGATGTCCGTCTTGGCCGCGGATATGGCAGCTTCCTGTCCGGCAACATTGGCCCTTTGCTGGACATTCTCAATCGTTGCCACCGTCTGGCCCTTCTTGACCGAGTCTCCTTCTTTCACATAAAAGTGAGTCACTCGGCCCATTACATTGGCGCCCACGTTGACGTAAGTCGTCGGCTTGATCTGGCCGGTTCCGCTCACCACGGTGGCCAGGTCTTGTTTGTGAACCTTTGCCGTCAGGACTTTGGTGTAGCCCGACTGCTGTTTGTAAACGAAGACAGTAACCAAGGCGATTGCAACCACGACAACAGCGGCGATCAGTAGAATCTTTTTCATGTGTCGCTAAAACTCCGGAGGTCTCCATTAATTCTACGCAGTTTGTTCCTGAGAGGTTCCCGCCGAGAAGGAATTCACTTGCCACGTGAATTCTCAGTGGAAATCACCCCGGATCGGTTCACTGCCGGCCTGACGTTTCCGGCCGCTGCTGGGCGCTCCGTGTCGCGATCGAGCCGCGGAGTGGACAGCAGATTTGCAGGAAGATTGCGCTCGTTCAAATGACGCAGCAGGAGGGCTACTTGTCTCAGAAAAATGCGGGTTTGACCCCGAAAAGTGACCGTTGGGGTGACATTCTGGCTTCGGGGGCGTCGAATCGCCAGCGACGCGCTCGTCGTGCCTTGCCGGGCACCTTTGCGGACCGTAGAATAAAGGCACTTGTAGGGAGCATTTTGACGCAATGAATTTCAGCGGCCGTTCGTTCCTGTCCGTCGCACTTGGGTGCGGCCTAACCCTCTTTCCAGCTTCATTGATCCATGCACAACAGACTGATGATCCAAGCCTTAAGGCGCGTCCCGCCTCAGGTCAGGACAGCAGTTCGCCGGATGAGCCTGATCCGCTGAAGCGCAAGCGCTCGGACGCGGCTGAGTTCAAGGCGCAGAAGGAACTGAGGCAGGAGTTGCACGGCGCGTTCAAGACCTGGCTCGACCAGGACGTGGCATACATCATCTCGGACGAGGAACGGAAGGCTTTCAAGAGCCTCGGCAACGACGAAGAGCGCGAGGCGTTTATCGAGCAGTTCTGGCTGCGTCGCAACCCGAATCCAGACAGTCCAGACAACGAGTTCAGAGAAGAGCACTACCGCAGAATCCAATACGCAAACGACCACTACGCGGCAGGCAAACCCGGATGGAAGACCGATCGTGGACACATCTACATCTCCTTCGGTCCCCCGGATTCCGTCGAGTCTCACCCCTCGGGCGGCTCCTACAACCGGCCCCTCGATGAAGGCGGTGGCGAGACATCGACCTTCCCCTTCGAGGTATGGCACTACCGTTACCTCGAGGGCGTAGGCGACAACATCGATATAGAATTCGTCGATACCTGCCAGTGCGGGGACTATCACTTCACCATCGATCGCGGCGAGAAGGACGCCTTGGCGAAGGTTCCCGGAGCGGGCCTGACCCAGTGGGAATCCATCGGAATGGCCAAGAAGGCGGACCGGTTCAAGGGTGGTTTCGAAAGTCTCGGAACGGGACCTCTGGAAAGCTCAAATCAATCGAAACAGTTTGACCGCATTGAGATGGCCGCGAAGCTGTTCGCGCCTCCGCCAATCAAGTTCCACGATCTCGAGAGTGCGATCAGCGAGCACAAGATTCTGGGCGGAACCATCTTCCCGTTCGACGTCCGGACCGACTTCGTGAAGGTGACCTCCAGTACTGTTTTGGTTCCCATTACTCTTCAAATCAAGAACCGGGATATCACGTTCGTGACCAAGGATGGAGTCGCGAAGGGCGTGGTCAACATCCTGGGCAAGGTCACGACTCTCACCCACAAAACCGTACAGACCTTTGAGGACACAGTCTCGGTCGACCAGCCCGCGGAGCTCCTCCAGGCCTCCCTGGACCGTAAGTCCATTTACTGGAAGGCAGTACCGCTGCTTCCCGGCCTCTATCGCCTGGATGTCGCCATCAAGGATGTCAACAATCCCGACCACATTGGCATCTATGGCAGAAGCCTGGAAGTGCCGACCTATCATGACGAAAAGCTGAGTACGTCCACTCTCATCCTGTCCGACAAGATTTACCCCGTCAGCTCGCACGACATCGGCCAGGGCAATTGCGTCATTGGAAACATCCATGTATGCCCCCGGGTGACCCCCAACTCGGCCACCCCCGTGAACTATAAACGCAATCAGGAGTTGAACTTCTGGATGCAGGTCTATAACCTTGGCATCAACGATCAGACCAAGGCGAACGAGGCAAAGGTCACGTACCAGATCATCGACACGGCGACAAACAACGTCGTATTCGAGAAAGAGCAGGATTCAAAGGAATTCGGCGAGCACAGCGACCAGCTCACGGTGGAGAAGACCCTTCCGATGGCTGGCCTGCAACCGGGCAAGTACAAGGTGACGATCAAAGTAAATGACGAAATCTCAAAACAAGAGATTGCGCAATCGGCACCTTTTGTCGTGGAATAGTACGCAGGGCTCCGCACGATGGCTCAACCGGCACCAGACCGGCGAGTTAGCGAGCCTTGGATGCTTTCCCAGGACTTAGCCAGGACGCCGCCGGGTCACCAACGTATTTGATGATTCGCAGGCTCCAACTCGTCTCCCTGGTCGCGCTGATCGCGATAGCGTATGTCCCCGTCTACGGCGGCTCCGCCAGGGGCGCCGGAACGATCTCAGGCGTGGTGCGCGATTCATCGGGTGTACCGCAGATGGGAGCGGCCGTCGAGCTGCTGAGGTCCGATCTCACAGTAGTCGCTTCGGTCTACACCAACAGCAAAGGATCCTACTCATTCGCAAACGTCCTCCCCGGACGCTACGCAGTGAAGGCGATGGGAACCTCATTCCTTCCATCGCTGCAGGAGAACGTCAAGGTCCGAACCACTGCTGTTGTGAACCTGACTCTGAACACACTTTACGAAGTGATGCAGTGGCTGCCCGCCGAGCCTAAACGCGCAAACGCGAATAAGGACGATTGGGAGTGGACGCTGCGGTCCGCTGCGAACAGGCCGTTGCTGCGCTGGCTTGAAGACGGCCCCTTGATTGTTGTGTCAGACCGCCAGGGCGCAAGGCCAAGGCTGAAAGCGCGGCTGGTCGCAACGGGACAGGAAGGCACCTTCGGCGAAAGCGGCGAGCGCTTTACCGCCGTCGTCGAGGACACGCCATCGGATAGCCGCGAACTGCTGGCACGCGTCGATTTTGCCCCGAATACAAATGAAGGCATGGAATCAATGCTGGGATTCCGCCAGGATCTGGGCTTCTCCGGAGCCGTGGAATCGTTGGCGGCCATCTCGATTCACCCTGTTGTCGAGGGCCCCGACGGTGCCGGACTCGAAGAAGCGATGATGCGCAGTGCCGAGACCATCAATCTCGGCGACGAATTTGAGATCGAGGCAGGAGCGCAGCAGGTGCTGGCGCGCTTCAGCCAGAACTCGCCCAACACGCTCATGGCGGCGCTGCCTTTTGCCACCCTCGCCTGGCGTGGTCCGAACTCGACAGTAAGCTACCGCATGGCGAGCGCGATGCCCGGCATTGGGCAAAACGAATCGCAGCCGGGCTACTTCCTCCCACGGCTAGCCATGCGCGACAGGCAACTGACCATGGAGCGCGGCTTCCACCAGGAGATTGCGTGGGAGCGGCGGACGGATGCATCCGGCGTTTCCTTCGTTCTCTATTCCGATCGCATCGACAATCCCGTAATCGAAGCAAATGGTGAGGCGTCGCCGGACGACAACGTGCTGCGCGATCCCAGAAGCGGCTTGATGCGCGCCGCCGGTCAGGATTTCTCGAGTGCCGGCGTAGTCGCAACAGTCGAACACAGGATGGCAGGTGGAAACCGTGTTCAGGTCGCCTATGCCAATGGCAACGCGATGGTCATGCCGGCTGTCGTGCGTCCTACCGGCCTCAACCAGATGTTCGCGGCAGCAAGACCCCGGCGTGCGCAGATGTATGCCATCTCGCTCTCAGGCACCCTGGAGGGAACCGGCACCCGATGGCGCGCAAGCTACCGCTGGCAGCCCGCCGATACGGTCACAGCCATCGCTCCATACTCCATCGGTGCCATCGAGCCATACCTGAATCTGCACCTGCGCCAGCCGATCGCCAGGCACAGCGGCGGCGTAAACGTGGAAGCCCTCCTCAACGTGAGCAACCTGCTCGCCGAAGGCTACCGCCCCTACCTCACCAACTCCGGAACGGTCATCATCGCGCAGGATCAGCGCAGCATCGCCGCCGGCGTCGCCTTCACCTTCTAGCCCCCATCAAAATCTTTGCATCCCCGAGTCGATTCGCGCGCTTGGCCACACTGGGCGAAATCCAATCCCAGGATCACGAGACCAGTTTGAATCCAAGCAGTCGCCGTGAGGCATTGTCGTCAAAGGTCAGAGTCGCGGAACAGCCCCTCCACTGGCCAAGAGCGCCGATCAACCCGTCTTCGAACTCGCCGGTTCCTCTGAGCGCAACTATCGCCTGATAGACCTCCTGCTCGTTCTGCACTTCGAGAGTGTCGGCCGCCAGAATCATCTCTATCTCATCCGCGATTTCATGCGGTGTACGTTTGTAAACGCTTTTGCGAACCCAGGCAATTTCCAGAATAGTCACGAGGCTGACAAAGCCAGGCTCCTCTTCGGTTAAACGCTGAATGACTCGTGTGGCCTTTGGAGATTGCACCGGGTCGTCTTGAGTCAAATAACGCAGAAGAAGATTTGTATCCAGAGCAATCATTTCCTGCGCCTGAATCTCTCTGTAGCACCGGCCTCGACACCCGCGTCGATGTCATCGAGCGATACAGGTTTGGCAGGCTTCGGAACGATTCCTTTAAGCCGCGAAGTCGGGATCTTCGGCAGAATGATTACACCATCGGGATGGAAGAAGAACTTGAACCGGTCTCCCGGCTTCAGACTCAAAAATTCCCGAACAGCTTTCGGTATCGTTGCTTGCCCCTTGCTGCTGAGTGTGGCTTCCAAGTCTGCACCTCGTCTTTACATTATAGCAAAAGTAAAGACAGATCGTGGCGCACATCTCATCCCCCCTTCCGCGAGTAGATTAAGTGGCCCACATCTCGCTTTTGACATGTGGGATTCTGCTCCCCGAGAAGGAACTGAAACTCCCAGGCAAGGTCGCAGTCGTCAGAATTGCCCTCGCGGCATTGAAC
>DATJEO010000174.1:0-8694 GCA_035496515.1 Occallatibacter sp. | reverse complement strand
GCTGCTGTTGAGTCTTGTGATGGCCGTGAACCTGGCGATGTTTCTGAACGATCCCAAGACGACGCTCGCATTCGGCGCAATGGCGGGATTTCTAGCTGGATTCGGTTGGGCCGCGATGGGCATCGGGATCGTGTCGCTGTTTGAGCGCCGGTCGTTAAGTTATGTGCTGATCAACGGCGGGTATCTCACCGTGGCTCTGACTGTCATGGGAGTGATTCTGGGAGCCTGGCGGTAGTTCTCATTACGGTAGCGAGAAGAGCGTCACTTTCGCGTCCGACAGGACCGCTAGTTGCGAGCCATCCGAAGAGAGTGCGAAAGCACCGCGAGTAGGCGGAGGCAATTCGGTGTGTACAGCACTGACGCTCACTCCATCTTCCGAACGGTAGATCCGGACTTCGGCGCGGTCGATATCGGCTCCATGGAAAGTAGAGCCATCTATAATGGCTCGCTTCGCGTGCAGCACCTTGACTGCGAACTTCTGTCCTGTGCCGAGCGCGCTTTGCCCCAGATGCTGAGGATCCGATTTCCCATGGAGGACGACCGCTCCGTTGGGGCGGATGACGCGGTATTCGTGCACTCGCGACTGCGGCGAACATGTGGCGACGAAGAGCAGATCCGGAGAAAAGCTCGAGACCGAAGGCAGGCACCCTGAGGTGAAGCGCGCGATTGTGACCGGGTCGCCCTGCCAGGGCAGCATTTCGAGGCGATACTTTGCTTCCGGTGCGGCGAGCAAGCGGACCTGTCCCTCATTGAGCAGAATAGGCGGCATGATTTCGCGCGATGAGGTGGCCTGGGCTACGGTTTGAAAGTTCTCGTCGAGAATCCGGATCTGAACGTCCTCATCTGGATCGTGATCGAGAGCGTCCCGAAGTTTTCGATGCAGTTCGGGTGTATGGCGCTCGTGGGTTACGGCGACGGCCGTCAGGTTGCCATTGGGCGATGTGCGGACAAAGGCGAGTGGCCCGTCAAGCGGGATCCGCGCTTCTACCTTCATGTCTTCGCCTAGTATGCGCAGTTCTTTTTCTACGTGGACAAGAACGCGATTGTTGGACAACTGCCAGATATAGGGCTGCCTGTCGGGAAGGTTCCAGTCCGCCGTGCTAACCACCTTGCGTGTGGCGACATCGATAACGGCCGCATGAATACGCCTTACCATGGCAGCGGATGTCACTGCTCCATCGCGCTGGATGAGCTTGTGCGGATTGAACGCCACCATCAGCTGATGGGAGCCGAGCCAGACCAACGTGTCATCATTGTCCAGCTCCCCAAGTTCTCTTTGCGGTCGAGGAGCGTATCCGAGCGGACGAATCGCGATGGACTGAATTGCTTTGCCGAGCTGTTGCGGTGCGGTTAAAGGTAGGTCGGCGTTACACGCAGGCGCTTCGCAAGGAAGAAACTCACGCAGTGGTGCCGGAACAGCAGGGGCGGTTGTGGGCAGGTTAAGTGCTATCGATCCAGCCGGTTCTTCGTCGCCCGGCTCAGTCGCGGGAGTGTCTTCGGGTGAGATGGCAACCTCAGCATCAGATGACGAAGGATGCAGGAACGCGATGGAAGCTGGAACCAGGACGAAAACAGCTTCCTTGTCTAGCCATACATCGTGAGAAGTTGATTCGAGAATGGAACTCTTGCCGGGGCCTGCTCCCATGCGAAGAGAGACGCCTTTTATTCCCACCACCTCGCCGGGTTTCGGGCGTGGGCGTTCGCGTTTCTTACTTGACATTGCAGCCATCTCCAGTCCGGAGACGATAAAACTGCGCTGTATTACGCTGGTGGATCCGCTTTTGCCCATCGAGGCACGCATCATCGGAAATGGAGCGTTTGGAATGTTGGCTCCCGGATCAAAGAAGGCCGCAGCGAGTACCAGATCGATTGTGACGTCGTTGTAGAGGCAGGGCACCTTTTCGAACGAAATGGCAAGCTGCGAGGAGTCCGAACGCTTGCCGCGCAGCTTAGACAAGACGACTTTCCCTTCCAGGATCTGCGCATTGCGGAGGAAGCAGCCGAGCCCGGTCCAGTCGTTGACCACTTTCACGAAGAAGGTTGAGCCGGCGTGGAAGTGGTGGACGTCAAGGAAGTTGACGAGTTCAACAGAGATCGGTCGGTGGTATTCGGACGATACAGCTTCGGAGCGTGCGCAGCTAGCACGGAAGGCAACGCAGAGGAGCATTGCAACAAGCCATCTACCCGTGGTGCTGCGCGACTTTCGATGGACAAAACGAGGAGCCCGCGTTTGCAGGATTGAGCTCATCTGGGGAAGTTGTGAGTTGCTGGGCCCCGAGCACTTCGCATCTGTAAGGAGGCCATTCTACTCTGAACGGCCAGTGATGCGGGAGGAGGCTGGAAGGTTTAATCTGCGGCGATTGAGGGGCGGTCGGGGGACTGGACGTGGATTGGCTTGGTGATAACAAAAGGCATGCGGCCGCGGAGGGAGATGGCGAAGAGATTTGCGAATACCTCGTTGCGTTCGATGTCGAGTTGCGATGGCGTGTGGGGCTTGGTGAAGTGGCACGCGAGCGATGCGATCACCGTGTCGCCGTCCACGACAGGCACCGAGAAAGCGGCCCGGATGGGAGAGTCAGTTGCTCCTTTGCGGCCGTCAGCGAAGAGCGGGTCGGTGAGCATGTCGGTGACGATCCAGGGACGCTTGTGCGCCACGGCGCGGCCACAGCATTGCTCGCCCACGCGAACGGTTCCGATTCCCTTGGTGTATTCGGCCGGGAGGTTATAGACGATGTAGGGCTTCAGCACATCTCCATCAACTACGAACAGCGTAGCTCCTTGCGCTTCAGCCTGCTCGCATGCGACGCCTAGCACCTTTACGAGGTACTCATCAGTCATTCGTGGATTCTAGCAGAGGATCTACAAAGGCGCGGCTTTGGCGAGCTCAGCCGCCTCAGCACAATAGAGCCGCGAGAAACGGGGCGCAATCTGAGTTTCTAACCGGTCAGAAAGGCTAGACGGGGTTCATACCTTTGACTATTGGAATGCCAGGGGGCGGAGTGAATCGGAAAGCCGACTGCGGAATCGCCACATTCGGTTGTTCGCCGGTGAAGGTGAAGCGAGTGATAGCGCCGTCGGTCTCTTGAATTTCGATTCCCGTAATGATGCCCTCTGCCGTCACAGTCAACGCCAAGCGTTGGATGCGGTTCTCCTGATTGTGAGGAACGCCGGTCAAAGTGAAATTGCCGTTGGCGGCGGGGGCCTGTGTCAGGTGGTCGATTTCTTTTTCGAGCTGCGTGTGGCCGAGGAGGAAGCGGAGCGGGGAGCGGAGATCGTCCAGCTTCTTGGCCTCTATGCGCTGGACCTGCGGGTCGCCCTTGGAATAGAACCACGCGTATTTGCCATCCAGGACGAAGAGCTTGCCTGCCGGGCGGGAGTAGTCCCAGCGCATGCGGCCGGGTTTCTGAAGGAAGAGCGTGCCGGATTCGGTACGAGTGCGGCCCAGGCCTTCGTAGGATTCAGTGAATTCAGATTTGAGCGATTTTAGGTTGTTATAGTGGCTATCTACGCGCTGGGCGAGATCGTGGGTGGTGGGCTGCTGGGCGCCAATCGGGAATGCGAGAAGAACGAAAATGGAGAGGATGAGTGCGTTCTTTCCCAAACATTTCGCAAGAGCGGCGAAATAGATGGGAAACCCAAAATCGTTGTTAACGTCCAGCGATTCTGACGTGGTCATTGCACGGTCTGGGTGCAGTTGGTGCCGCCCGCTGGGTCGGCTTTGATGGCGCCCCCGGCTTCGACGCAGAAGCCACGGTCGCCGGTTTTGCCGACAGTAGCGGGAACTGCAGTCAGGGTGTAGCTGGTGATGCGCTCGCTGTTATTCGAGGTAGACTTCACGCAGTTCGTGATGTTGAAAATGTAGCCGTCCTTGATTCCGGTAGCTATCTGGCCGTTGAGCAGCTGAGCGCTAGTAGGGCTGGGCGGACCGGAGCTTGGCTCACCCGAGAGGGCCTGCAGAGAACAAGCGTATCCCTGCACCGGATAGTTGGTGACGTACATCGATTGGGCCTGCTCGATGGTTTGAAGAGACTTCTGCGCGGAGACCTCGTCGGTGTGCTTGCGGATGGTGTTCGCGGTGGGGATGGCGATGAGCATGAGAATGACGATGATGGAGATGACGATGAGGAGTTCCATCAGCGTAAATCCGTCTTCTTCGACACGGGCGCGCATGAGGCGCTGCCTGGCAGACTTCAAAAACGTGCAGTTCATTTGGTCTCAGTCCTCTGAAGGCAGACGGAGTGGGCCGCCCACACGAGAAATCGTACAACTTATAGACGCGTGAGGGGAAGCGTTCGCTCGGGAATCGCTGGAGGCGATTCCCGAGCAGCTTTTAGCTCCTAGCTACTAGCTCCCGCGTTCAGGTAGCAGACCTGATGGCAGAGCCGGAGCGGAGAGAGGAAGTGGCTCATCGAAATCGTGGCTAGAAGCTGGGGGCTAGCAGCTAGAAGCTGTTCTCAGCAGACCAGCCGATCTCGCGTTAGCTTGACGCCATTGAGCCGCCCGAGAAGGGTAATCGCGATGCGGTCGGGGATGAAGAGACGCCTGGCCATCGTCTGGATCTGCTCGGCAGTGACGGTTTCAATGCGGGCAATGACTTCTTCCGCCGTGAAGAATTTGTGGAAGTACATCTCCTGCCGGGCGAGGTTGGCCATGCGCGAGTTTGAGCTTTCCAGTCCCATGAGGATGTTGCCCTTGAGCTGGTCCTTGCCGCGCTTCAGTTCTTCATCGCTAAGCAGATTCTCTTTAAGGTTGCGAAACTCTGCCATAACCAGGTCCACGACCTCAAGAGCCTTCCCAGCGGAGGTTCCGGCATATACGCAGAGCGACCCGGTGTCGCTGTAGGGGCTGAGGTCAGAGTAGATCGCGTATGCGAGTCCGCGCTCTTCGCGGATGGTCTGGAAGAGACGTGAGCTCATCCCGCCGCCGAGAATGGTGTTGAGAATAAGCGTTGCGAAGCGGTTGTCGTCGGTGATGGGGGGCGCGGGAACTCCGAGGCAAAGCTGAACTTGCTCAAGAGCTTTCTTGTTCTGGAGCAGAATGCGTGCGCTGGCTTGAGGCGTCTGCGTTTCGTAGATGGGCTCGCCGGGCGACAGAGGTGCGAATTTATCGGCAACGGCTTCAACAAACTGATCGTGCTCTAGGTCGCCCGCTGCGGAGAACACCATATTGCCGCCGCGGAATCGGCCGCTGTGATAGTCGAATAGTTTTTGCTGATCGAGACGGCCAACGGTCTGTGTGGTGCCTAGAATCGGCTTGCCGAGCGGATGATCTTTCCAAAAGTTTTGAGTGAAGAGTTCGTGGACGAGGACATCGGGATTGTCTTCGTCGATCTTGATTTCTTCGAGGATGACGCCGCGTTCACGTTCGATTTCGGTCGACGCAAAAGTCGGATTGAGAACCAGGTCTGCGAGAACATCGAGGGCGATGGGGACGTGGTCAGCTAGGGACTTTACGTTGAAGCAGATGGTTTCTTTGCCGGTGAAGGCGTCAAGATTGCCGCCGATGGAGTCCATTTCGCGGGCGATGCTCAAAGAAGAGCGGGATCGAGTGCCCTTGAAGAGCATGTGTTCGACGAAGTGAGAGATGCCGTTTATTTCGGGAGCCTCACAGCGGGAGCCGGATTTGATCCAGACACCCATGGCGACTGAACGGAGATGCTCCATGCGCTCGGTCAGGACAATGAGGCCGTTCGGCAATACGGTACGGCGGAGGTTTCGCTGAGGTGTCATCGTTTTTCAGTCGGTCTTTGATTGTAAGGCGAAATGAGCGTAGAAAGTTGCCCGTTCAGCGGCCATGGTCTAACGAAAAAGAAGAGCTGGTTTACAGGAGAGTGCGGATGGCTGCAATGAATATAGAAAAGCTCTATGCTGGGACCAGCCGTGACCGCAAACTCACAACTGATCCCATTAGACGCTACAAACCGGGTTGGTGGAAGCCTGAGAAGTTTTTTCGGCATGAATGTTGCTGAATTAAGCGATGCCATGGCTGCAGTTGGGGAGCCTAAGTGGCGCGGGCGGCAGATAGCGGAAGCGATCTATCGCCAAAGGATTGTTGATGTTGAGCGGATTACAACCCTGCCAAAGGGATTACGGGAGAGGCTCAGTTCTGATGGATGGAAGATCGGCCGGCCGGCCATTCAGCAGGTGTTTACCTCAACAGATGGGACGGAAAGATACCTGGTGCAAGGACAGTTGGACGGGCTGACTGTGGAAACCGTATGGATGCCGGAGGGGGATCAGGGTGAGGAGGGGGATACGGTTGGGGAGGACCCGGGGGGGGAGGGGGGTGGCAGGAAATGGGATCGCGCGACGATCTGTGTTTCGAGCCAGGTGGGCTGCGCGGTGAATTGCCAGTTCTGCCTCACTGCAAAATTGGGGTTGCAGCGGAATCTGACCGCGGGTGAGATTGCGGGGCAGGTGGTTGCGGTACTGGACCGTCAGAGTGTTGAGGTCGGCAAGGATCGCGTGAACCTGGTGTTCATGGGAATGGGTGAGCCGTTCCTGAACTACGACAACTTCATGCGGGCAGTGCGGCTGCTGGTGGAGGAAGTTGGGTTGAGCCCGCAGCGAATGACTGTGTCGACTTCAGGGATTGTGCCTGGGATCGAGAGGTTCTCGGAAGAGCCGCCGGAGATAAGGCCAAAGCTGGCCATCAGTTTGAATGCACCAAACGATGAAGTTCGTAGCGAGGTGATGCCGATCAATCGCAAGTGGCCGATTGAGGCGGTGGTCGATGCGGTGCGCGGCGTGCGATTGAGGGCGAAGGAGCGGTTGACGTTCGAATATGTGCTGCTGGGCGGCGTGACGGATCAGCCCAGGCATGCGGCGGAGGTAGCGCGCCTGGTGCGGCGAACAGGATTGCCGGCGAAGGTGAATCTGATTGCGTGGAATCCGGGACCGGGGGTTCCGTACTCCACGCCTTCGGCCGATGCGATAGAGACGTTTCGCAGAGCACTGGGAGCCGAAGGTATTCCGGTGTACCTGCGAAGGCCGCGGGGGCGCGATATCTACGCGGCTTGCGGACAGTTGAAGAGAACCGTGGAGAAGCAGTGACCCGGAGTCAGAGGCCGTTAGGCTCAGTCCCAATTCTGTGAGCAGCGGCCAGCCAACGGACATTTTGCGTCCATCGAGAGCGAGGTTGATCAGCTGTCTCTCGTTTGCGTGAGCTGATGGGAATGCGGCTGCTTCTGCTGCGATGTTCTCCACACAGAGACGAAGAGAGGACCGTCAACCTACTGATCTCTCAAGCAGTGCTCCTGTCCTCGATCCGCATGTTCCGATCATCCATCAGTTGCTGAACGACATCGCATTCGGAAACAAGTTTCCGAATTGAGAGCTTTGTTTCTGTGTTTCACGGTTGTATTGTGCTGCGCCTGCGATCGCGTCAGGTCGTTCTCAACCGCGTATAAAGCGATTTATTGCTCTTGTCCTCAGTTTGCATGATCCCGTATAGTCGAGTGTTCTCGAAAGTGAGTGGTCGTTCGATCCGAACGGATCGGACGTCAAGTTCACGCTCCCTTTAGCGGGACCGGGGTTGCGCGCCACCCTTTTCGCAGGATAAGTGGCCCGGCAAAACTGAGGGTAGCAAGACCTTACTGAAATTCGCGGTCGAGCATTGTCAAGTGCCTGCTCCAAACATGAATTGGGAGATACGTATGAGAAACAGATTGATGCGATTTGTATCATGCATTTTTGTCGCTGTTGGAGTGCTCAGTATCAGCGGAGCGTGTCAAAGCGCGAACGGACAGAATGCGGCGGCTCTTCCCTATATGAACCCGCAGCTTTCTCCGGAGCAGCGCGCGATTGACTTGGTGCACCGCATGACTCTGGAAGAGAAGGCGACGCAGATGCAGAACAACTCGGCCGCGGTGCCGAGGCTCAAGATTCCCAAGTACCAGTGGTGGAGCGAGGCTCTGCACGGCGTAATCAACGAAGGCGTGACAGAGTATCCCGAGCCGGTTGGCTTGGCTGCGACGTTTGACGTGCCGGGCATTCACACCATGGCCGCGCAGATCGGAATAGAGGGGCGTATCAAGCATGTGCAGAACGAACGCGAGGGGCACACGGGTATCATGGGCGGGCTGGATTTCTGGTCGCCGAATTTGAATATCTTCCGTGACCCGCGCTGGGGCCGTGGGCAGGAGACTTACGGTGAAGATCCGTTCTTGACGGGGCGCATGGGCGTCGCCTACGTGACGGGACTGCAGGGTACCGACCCCAAGTACTACCTCGGCATCGCCACGCCGAAGCACTACGCGGTGCACAGCGGACCGGAGCCGACGCGGCACTTCGCCGATGTGGACGTGAGCAAGCACGACCAGGTTGACACCTACGAGCCGGCATTCCGCGCGGCGGTAGTCGATGGAAAAGCTGGATCCGTGATGTGCGCGTATAACGCGATCAATGGAGAGCCGGCATGCGCGAATCAGTTCCTGCTGCAGGATCAGCTGCGCGGCAAGTGGGGATTCCAGGGGTACGTCGTTTCCGATTGCGATGCGGTAAGAGACGTTGCAGCCAATCATCGCTATCGCCCGACGCAGGCGCAGGGTGCGGCGATCTCAGTGATGCGCGGCATGGACAACGAGTGCGTGACGTTCACCCAGCGGTTCGGCGAGCCGGTGGAGAAGGCCTATGTTGATGCGGTTCAGCAGGGTTATCTGCCGGAGAGCGTTCTGGACAACGCTCTGGTTCGTCT
>DATJEO010000173.1:0-15524 GCA_035496515.1 Occallatibacter sp. | reverse complement strand
AACCAAGCGATTGCGCATGCAGAAGGTGCGAACTCCGATACTGCTGCTGACGGCGCGGGACGCTCCGGAAGATATTGTGAAGGGGCTGGACGCCGGGGCTGACGATTATCTTACGAAGCCGTTCGAGTTTGAGGTGCTGCTGGCTCGGATCAGGGCTCGGACGCGCGGAGCCACGGGAAAGAACGCAGGGCAGATGCGGTTTGCGGATTTGTTCTTGGATACGGAGAAGCGGGAGGCGGTGCGGGCAGGACAGAGGCTGGATCTAACACGCACGGAGTTTGGGATTATCGAGTGCCTGATGCGGGCGGCGGGCCGGGTGGTGACACGCGATCGGATTATCGAGACGGTCTGGGGCGATCGCGATGTGAGCGAAAACAATCTGGATGTGTTCATGCGCTATCTGCGGGCGAAGGTGGATTGCGAAGGGCTGCCGAAACTAGTGCATACGGAACGCGGGCTTGGATATTGCCTGAGAGAAGGCACGGATTGAAGAACCTGAGCATACAGGCACGACTCACGGCCTGGTACTTCCTGAGCCTTTCAGTGATCGTGGGATTGTTCGCAGGCGGAAGCTGGTATGCGATGCGGGCAAGCATGTATCGGGCGATCGATCGCGACCTGGGATACCGCTTGCGAACGATTGTGCCCTTTGTTGAGAGCCGCGGGCTGTCGACGCACCAGCAGTTCGAGAGGGAGTTTATAGCTTCAGAAGATTCGCCGGTGATTGGGGTATTTGTGCAGATCACCGATGGGCATGGGGAGATTCTGTTTCAGTCGGATGTCTTGCGTCGGCACCGCGTGCAGGCCTTGCCGACGGCAGCGGGTGGAGTGCCGACGATTGGGTCCATCACGGAACGGGGATGGCCGGTGCGATTTATCTCGCAACGCGTGACGGTGGCTGGAACGGATTTGACGGTACATGTGGTGGAGCCCTTGCGCGATCTGCTGGGGGCTTTGCGTGAATACCAGCTTTACCTAATGGGATTGATACCTATCGCTCTGCTGTTGACGACCACGGCTGGGTACTGGATGAGCCGCAGAGCGCTGGCTCCGGTGGAGCAGATCAGACAGGAGGCTGAAGCGGTAGATCCGGGGGATCTGGGAGCGAGGTTGCGGGTTCCGCAGACTGACGACGAGGTAATGCGGCTGGCGCAGACGCTGAATGCGATGCTGGGGAGGATCGAGAGCGGCTTCCGATCGATTGAGAGATTTACGGCCGATGCTTCGCACGAATTGCGCGCGCCTTTGGCGCTGATCACGACGGCTGCGGAAGTTTCACTGCGGCGGGAGAGGACTGCTGAGGAACAAAAGGAGGTGCTGCGCAAGGTGGTGAACGAGGCGCGGCACATGTCGAAGCTGGTGGAGAATCTGCTGGATCTGGCGCGAGGCGATGCGCGGCAAAGGCACACGGAGATGTTGCCTGTGGATGTGGCGGCGATGCTGCGGGATCTTGGCGAGGAGATGAAGCCCGCGGCTAAAGTAAAAGGTCTGGAATTGACGATGGAAATTCCCGAGGGCGCGGCAAACGTGATGGGGGAGGGAACGCAGCTTCGACGTTTGTTCCTGATTCTGCTGGACAATGCGATCAAGTACACGGAACGTGGCGCTGTTCGTATGGCTTTAGGATGCGAGGGCGAGGACGTTGTTGTGTGGGTGGCGGATACCGGGATCGGGATTGAGGAGGCTGCGGCGGCACACGTTTTCGAGCGGTTCTGGCGAGCGGATAAGGTGAGGTCGCGTTCGGAAGGCGGAACAGGGCTGGGGCTTGCGATGGCGCAGCAGATTGTGGAGAGGCACGCGGGCAGGATTGCAGTCCAGAGCGAGCCGGGGAAGGGCAGCGTATTTACGGTTCGTCTGAGGCGTTCGGGAGCCTCGGAAGAGATCTGAATCATCTTTCAGATGGGTTTCAGGTTCAGCCGGCAGAGTGGATCGTGAGGGTGGAGGTCCACGAATGAAAGTTGTGCGCACAGTTGTGTTCTGGTTGCACCTCACGCTTGGATGCGTAGCGGGGCTGGTGATTCTGACGATGTCGGTGACGGGGATCTTGCTGGCGTTTGAGCGGCAGATTAACGACAAGGTTGACGCACCGGCGGTGTTGCAGAGGCAGACGAGCACGGCGGGGCAGGCACCTATTGATACGGTGCTGGACAGGTTGAATAGCGACGGGCAGGGAAAACCGACACAACTGGTTCTGCACAGCAGCCCGAAGATGCCGGTGGAGGCGCGCTATGGGCGAGAGAAGACGCTGTTCCTGAATCCATGGACAGCGGAGGTGATAGGGCAGCCGAATGGGAGCACCCGGCAGTTCTTCGGCGCTGTGGAGCGCGTTCACCGGTCGGTAGGTCTGGGAATGCAGAACGCGGTCGGTCGTGGCATAACCGGCGCGGCGAACCTCATGTTCCTGTTCATGGTGATTTCAGGAGTTTACTTGTGGCTTCCCAGGGTATGGAGAGCTGCGAGTGTGAGGGCGAGGACGGTGTTCCGGGGCGGATTGACGGGGCGAGCGCGCGAGTGGAACTGGCATAACGTAACTGGCATCTGGGTGGCCTTTCCGCTGTTCTTCATTGTGGCGAGCGGAGTGGTGATGTCGTATCCATGGGCAAACAATCTGCTGTACACGATGACGGGATCGAAACCACCTTCGCAACCGCAAGGGGGTCCCGGACCCAGAGAAGAGGCGCAGGCACGCGGGGACGAGCGAGGAAGGAAAACGGACCGCGCTGTGGATGCCGGAGCCGCGATTGCCTTGCGCAGCATGGATCAGATAGTGCATTTGGCGAAGCAGCAGGTTCCGGAGTGGAAGTCAATTGTCGTAGACGTGCCGCGCGGAGAGGCGCGGATGTTGAACCTCTCTGTGGATACCAGCATTGGGGGGCAGCCGGAGAAGACGCGACAACTGGTGATGAATAGGGAGACGGGGCGAACCGAGTCAGTGAAGCGGTTCAGCGATAACGTGGCGGGACGCAGGCTCAGGGCGTATGCACGGTTTGTGCATACGGGTGAGGAGTTCGGAGTGGCCGGCGAGGCGATCGCGGCGCTCGCCAGTCTTGGCGCAGTGGTGCTGGTTTGGACGGGATTGTCGATGGCGCTGAGGCGGTTGCTAGGGGCCAATCGTGCGGAGAGGTCTTCGAAGATGACGAGTGTGGAAGATGAGGAACTGACCGGGGAGGCCGTCAATCTCTCATAAGAAACCTGCAGCTTGGGGTATTGTTGGCGGCCGGCCAGCGCATTATGTGCCGGCCGGATTTTTTTGGAGGTCTTTCAGATGGGCTTCAGGCCAAGGCGTCATCCTCTGGACATGAAGATACGGAGATTGCATGTGGGTGGACGAATGCTAACTGCTTTGTTGCTGGTAGTGCTGGCAGGGATGGCAAGCGTGAAGGGAGGTGGGCCCATACGGAAACCTGATTCGGCGCATATGGCGATGATGCAGCAGAAGCAAAGCGAGTGGCTGGAGAGACATCCCCTGCTGCTGATCATCAGCCGAAGCCAGATCGCCGGCATGCCCGGGGATTTGTTGACGAGCACGTGCTGGCACTTGATGGGGGCGGTGAAATCGCATCCGCACGCGCGGCCGGCTCATGGTAGGCCAAAACAAGGATGATCAGACGCTGAAGTTGCTGGCGGGCGATGTTCTGCGCGTGATGGTATGCGGTGCGCGATCGGGACTGATGTTGGCTATCACAGCGGGTTGAGGCGGGGCGGTGGTATGCTCCGGCGCGTCGTTCTGATGGGGACGAGGGGGATGAGATGCGCAAAGGATACGTGCTCTTGATAGCAGGGCTGGTTTGTCTGGGAGGATGTAACGTCGATCCGGGAAATAAGGCTGTCGATGTGCCTGAGAAGGCGAAGGTGAAGCCACCGTATCATCTTGATTTCGAAACGAAGGTTGCGAAACCTACACCGGCGGGAGTGGCGATTCCCGCGGTAAGCTATACGGGAAATCCGAAGTCACTCGAGAAGAGAGCGGCGCTGGTGATCAGGTTCGACGGTGCGGGCGTGAAGGGCGATCAGCCTGCTAAAGACATGCTGGTGCTGCCGTCAGTGGATCTTCCAGGAACTGGCGGCACACTTCCTCAGAACTACATGGATCAGGCGGATGTCGCACTTGGGAAGTTGTTAGGCGGATATTGCTATAAGGGAACTGCGAAGGTGAGTCTCGCGCTGGTGCGGTCATCAATCAAGCCGGGACCCACGGAGGCTGAGATCGATGCGAAGCGGCTGTCGGACTGGTTGCCTGTAGAGGTGGCGTTCAAGAACCCGAATGCGCATACGAAATGCTAGCTTGTCGTCTCCACTCGATAGGATCGCGAGTGGCTTGAAGTGTTGAGAAATTCGTGCTGAGGCGGTAAGATTCACCCGCCTATCATCACGCGATGATACTGCGCGATGAATGGGGCACAGGCTGTTCGGTTCGGAACGCATTGTCCCGAGGATCAGGAATTGCCGGCAGCTCAAAACACTGCCACGAGCGGGTTGTAGAGCTAGTCCTCAACCAGGGACGCTACGAAGCTGCCGATGAACTTGTCCGGCGGGTTCGGTTGAGTGCGCGGCTTCGTCATCTTCGATGATCTGGAGCAAACGAGCCTGGCAATCACGGTCATAATTGTTTGACCCGGTGTTGGGTAGAGCGGATAAGTGGTCGTTTCCTGCTTTCCATGCTTCGCGAGCGAGGATGATGCGACTTTCAGCCCAGTGAAATGCGCATTTAGCTTGCCAGTAATTGGTATCCGGGCTCTCTGCCTCTTTGGTTTGCATTGCAGCCCAATAGATGCGTGTTGCTTCTGCATCCCGGCGAGTCAGTGCTGCGTTGACGACCAAGCACGCATGGAGGCTGGGCCGGATATCTGAGGCAGATGTTTTGAAGACCTCTTCAGCTTGTGCGAAGGCCACGCGTGCTTGAACAAGATTGTCACGGTCAAGGTAGTACTCGGTGGCCCAGAGTCGAAGCAGGAGCCCGATCTCCCCGCTCAGGAAATGGGTTGAAGCGCGGTCGATTGCAGCGATGTCGAAATCTTTCGGACGGATGGAAGAGACGTAACCCCCGCCTGCAATCCGGGCAGATCGCTGATAGTCGTACAGCGGCCCTCCACGAAGGATCTGGAGAATCCGGGCTCCATCGGAGTAGAGGCCTTCTGGGCGCAATGGAATGAGGTTCACGACTCCGGCGACAAGACTGATGGTGGCGAAGAGCGCGAAGTATTCCCAGAGATAGTCCCATGGCGCACCGACGGCAGTGTATGCCAGCGCGGCCGTGACTGCTCCCGTGAGGAGATTCACGAAGGGCCCTGCAGCGATAACCGCGACTTCGTTCCAGCGGCTTTCGTTGGGATCAACGGGGACAAGTCCGGCGGCGCCGGAGAAGGCGAGAAGTTGGGTGGGGTGAAATGCAAATCTCCAGCGTCCTTCGATCGAGCGAAATTGAAACGGGCCAACGATGAAAGCGCGAAGCTTCATGCCGAGGGCGATGCCAGTCAAAGCATGGCCCGCTTCGTGGAGCAAGGTGGCGAGGCCGATGACCAGAAACCACTGCACCCATGCCTCAAGTCCATGGGTGAACGGTAGCCCCTGCTCGTGGCCCCAGCGGGAGTAGAGTTCCATGAGCCAGAGGGTGGCGCCGACCTGGAGAATAATGCCGATCGTGTCGAGATATTTGTGGGTGCCGTCTCCGGCGATGCGCGGTGCGTGAGTTTCGGCAGCCATGGAGCTTCGAGGCGCGAATGCAATAACTCCGGCGATTCCGACGAGTACGTGACTGCCGATGATCCATGCAAAGAGCGGCGGGTGCCCCGTCGGGAATCGCCTATTCAAATAGAAATCGAGCGACCACAGTCCGATTCCAGTCAGCAGAAGACTAAGGCTGGCAGCAAGAGCCCACAGCCTTGCTGATTTCTTCCCGGTCCTGAGAGCCCACCAGGCCATGCCATTCAATGCGGTCAGGATCACGGGGAGGACAAAGATGAATTGAGCGAGTAACCGCAGGAGGTTCTCGACTACGGTGGGAGTTCTGGGAGCATCTTCGAGAAACTGCTGGTTCGATGCGCGCATTCGGAAGAGGACCGGAAGAACGGAACAGCTGGCGATGAGATAGATCAGCGCAGCGTTCGCGAAGCAGGCACGCAGGAGCTTGCGGAGTGTGAGCATCGGCAGCAATCTCCGAGTTAAGAAGGGAAGCCGGTGCTGCCACTATAGCGCAGGAGTGAAAAAAACCGACTGCCTCTGAAGTACCCAGGAACCCGAACCGGGAGGAGTTACCTGCCGCCTGAGGAGCTTTAGTTGTGGCTGATAGCATTCTGGATATGTTTGGGAGACTCTCTCGTAGATGTCGGTGCGCCGTGATTACATCCGGCGCGGTTTTTATTTTGGGTGCTGTATGCGCCGTAGCTCAGGCGCAGAATGAGCCGGCGAAAAGCGGTTCGGATCGCGCGCACATCGAAGAGGCGCTGCGCGGGTTGAATCGCGGGCGTGGTGTGGGGCAGGTGGCGATTTCTCCCGATGGGAAGCGGCTGGCCTGGATTGATGGAGGACGGCGTGGCGGGGAGATTCGCGTGGCATCGCCGGAGGATCTGTCGAAGAGCCAGCGGGTGACGGCGGCAGTGAATCCGGAGCAGCATTGCGCGGAAGAAGAGCTGGCGTGGGAGCCGGATTCTAAGGCGCTGGCTTTCTTTTCGAGTTGCGGGGATCCTGCGGGGCGGCAGGAAGAGCTGTACTTGTCGCGGCTGGATGGGAATCCCGCGAAGCGGCTGACGGCAGCCAAGGGGTACGTGCATGAGCCGGCGTTTTCTCCGGATGGAAGAAAGATTGCATTCTTATATGTAGAGGGCGCGACGAGACCGGCGGGGGCGCTGGCAGCGATGAAACCTCCGGCTGGCGTAATTGGCGAGGACAACGTAGAGGTGCAGCGGGTGGCAATGGTGGCAGCGGATGCTTCGGCTTCTGCGCCGACCGAGGTGAGCCCCGCGAATCTGCATGCGTATGAGTTCGACTGGGCTCCGGATTCAAAGGGCATGGCGTACGTTGCGGCGGAGCCGCCGGGCGAGAACAACTGGTGGACGGCGAAGCTGTACACGCAGGAGCTGGATTCCCAGGTCCCCAAAGACGGGGGACCTGGGGCACCCAAGGCGGTGCTGGCTCCGGCGGAGGTGAGTGGGCCGCTGCATGGATTGCAGATTGCGGTGCCGCGGTGGTCGCCGGATGGGCAGTACATTGCGTTCATTGGTGGGCTGATGAGCGACCAGGGGTCGACGGGCGGCGATGTGTGGATGGTGCCTGCCAAGGGCGGGGAGCCGAGGGATCTGACGGCAGGCAGGCCGACTTCGCCAGCGTGGGTGGAGTGGGGGACCAACGAATATCTATTTGTGAGCGAACTTGCGGGCGGGAACAGCCAGCTGATCCGGATGAAGGTGGATGGTGACGTGAAGGGCGGGTCGAAGCCGCCGTCCTTTGGTTCAGCTATTTTCTCGATTCCGGGAAGCGTGGGAGACGGGCGGTGGTCGCACAGTCTATCGAGTACGGCGGACCATTCGCTGTTCGTGTTTACTGCGAGCAACTTCGAGCATCCGGCGGAGATTTACGGAGCGAAGCCGGGGACGGTTATGACGGCTGGGCTGGAAGGCGTGATGCAGCTGTCGCATTGGAACGATGGAGTGAAGCCTGGATGGGGGAAAGCGGAGTCCCTGAGCTGGAAGAGTGATGGGTTCCGGGTGCAGGGGTGGCTGCTCTTCCCGAAGGATTATGACGAGCACAAGAAGTATCCGCTGATTGTGGAGGTACACGGCGGTCCTGCAGCTGCGGTGATGGCGCGATGGGGCGGAGGCGGCGGGATCAGTGCGACCGCCTTTTCAGCTCTGGGTTATTTCGTACTGATGCCGAATCCTCGGGGGAGCTATGGACAGGGCGAGGCGTTCACACAGGCGAACCGGAAGGATTTCGGGTATGGGGATCTACGGGACATCCTGGCCGGGGTGGACACGGTGGAAGGGAAGTATCCAGTCGATCCGCAACGGGTGGGAATTACGGGCTGGAGCTATGGCGGGTTCATGACTATGTTTGCCGTTACGCAGACGCAGCGGTTCAAGGCGGCGGTGGCGGGGGCGGGATTGTCGAACTGGCAGAGCTACTACGGCGAGAACTCGATCGACCAGTGGATGATTCCGTATTTCGGGGCCTCTGTTTATGACGATCCGGCAGTGTATGCGAAGAGTTCGGCAATCAATTTTATTAAGCAAGCGAAAACGCCGACGCTGGTGGTAGTGGGGGACCGGGATGGGGAGTGCCCGGCGCCGCAGTCGTATGAGTTCTGGCATGCACTGAGAGATCAGCATGTTGCGACGGAGCTGGTGGTGTATCCGAACGAGGGGCACGGGTTTGTGAATCCGGAGCATCGGCGCGATGTGATGGACCGGGCAGTGGAGTGGTTTGAGAAGTACATGCCGGAGAGGCAGGGACCGAGGGAACAAGGGAACTAAGGGGACGAGTAGACGAGGAAGGCGAGCAGTGAGAGTAAGGAGTTGGAACGATGAAGGTCAGAAGCTTGGTGATGAACTTGCTCGCCAATGAGGGTAGGGCTGAGTCTATGTAAATACAGACTTTTGGGGGTGGGAGAACCTTGCCCTGATACACTTTGCTTTGGAGCAAAACGAGCGTGGTCACCAGACCGGCTGCATGGAATTCTGGAATGCCGAAGGCCGGGGACCTGTGCGCGACCGTGGTTGGCGCGGGGAAGACTCGCTTTTAACCCTTATCTTCTAACGGATTTTTGGAGAGACCGTTCCGCGGTGAGATGGGCGGGGCGGGGAGGATTCATGCGGCGGTATCTGACGCTTGTTTTCATACTGTTTCTGGTCATACCGGCTGGGATTTCGTTTTCCGGCTGTACCCGCAACCCGGCTGGCAACTACTGCAATGGTCTGGGTTACGGATTAAAGGATACGGACGTATATAGGATCGATCTGGAGCCGAAGACGACGGGGCTGTCGCTGGCGTTCGGGCAGGAACAGCAGATCAGTGCACCGCAAGCTTTCACGTGCAAAGGCAGCAACGCGACCGCTTCAAGCTTCAATTTTTCGACAACGGATAACAAGCTTGTGGACGTCTCTCCGACGGGGAGAATCTGCGCCGGAACCTGGAACCGGAATTCAGGCGGCGGCATTCCTGACTTTACGATTTGCAACAATCCCAATCCGGCGCCCAATACGAACGGATTGCCGTACACCTCGGCGTATATATCCGCATCGGCCAATGGGGTTACTTCGAACCCGGTACAGGTGTTTGTGCATGCGGCGGTGAGTTCGGTATCGCTGGCAACGGCGGGCAATCAGCAGTGTTATTCGCAGGGAACGAGCACGCAACTTGATTCAGAGGCGTGCTACTCGAAGAACGGCAAGCAATATGAGCTATGCGCTCCGGCATCGGTTTCGCCGGCGAACTACGCATGTGCACCGCCGGACGACGGGTCGTCAGTGCCCGTCTGCTCGAGCTCGATTGGGACGCTGGCGTACTCAGTCAGCACCGGAGCGGTGGCGACACTGAATGCAGCCACGAACGTGATTACAGCAGCGCAGCCGGGCACGACGGCGATTCAGGCATCGATTGCCGGATCGGGATCGTCGGCGGGTTACTTCACAACCTGCCCGCCGAAGTCGATCTCGGTTACGCTCAATGGCAATACAACCGCGACAGTCACTAAGGGCGTGACACAAAACCTGGTGACGACGGTGACCGATACGAAGGGCCAAGTGATCACTGGACTGACGCTGGATTATCAGTCGACTAACCCGCTGGATATTTCGGCGGGCGCGGCAGGATCAGTATTGGCATCGTTTCCGGGTGCGGCATCGGTTTACGCGATCTGCCAGCCGTCGGTCTGCAATCCAGCACCGATCAACCAGATCGGATTGTTCGGGACGGGGGTGCCGATTTCGAGCAACGCCGTGAATATTACGACACCGGGAACGGCGAGCACGTATGTGTGGTTCGGCGCGCCGGGGCAGTCGCAGTATTTTGTTCCTTATGATCTGGTGGGGAACACGCTGGGCTCGACGGTGCGGTTGCCGTATGTGCCGAATTCGATGGTGATGGACCGGGACGCAACGACCATCTATTTCGGATCGTCGCACGCGCTGATGTCTTACTCGACGAGCAACAACGTAGCGGCCAATCCGCCGGACACAACGGTCCCCGGCGTGGTGCTTGCGGTTTCGCCGGACAACAAGCAGGCGCTAATTAACGATCAGTCCCGAAAAGTGTTCTACCTCTACAACACGGCGGGTTCGATTGCAGCTTCATTCAGCGGATCGACGGATCTCTGCCCGGCCGGAACGCCTGCGGGCACGGTGTGCGGCGGTATGGGAAGCGCGGCCGAATGGACACCGGACGCAAAGACGCTGTACATCACGGACACTGCTTCAGCGGGTACAGGGCATACCGATACGCTTTATGTGTACAACGCAAACACTGGCTGGACGACATATGACCTGAGCTCGTCGGGTGGCGGGAAAAACCTGACGCTGGCGATTCCGAGCGTGGGAGCTTATCTGAGCGGCAACCCAACAGTTGCGCATACGTGGTGTCCTTCAGGAACGGCCAGCAATTACAAGAGCATGATCTTCTATCCGCAGGGCGACTCAGTAGCGGCACAAACGGATGTGCTGGCAACAACCGTGGACGGGCAGCATGTGCTTGGCGCCGCGCTGGTGGGCGGTGGAGTACAGCTTTCGGATATCGGGGTGACCGTTCCCACTACTACGCCTCCTCTGCCGGATCCGTGCCCGCAGTCGGGTTCGCAGTTGAATCCGCTGCTGCTGCAACACACGCTGAACCAGATCGGTGTGAACGGAATCAATGCAACGGCGTTGAACGCAATTGTGACTTCGCCGGCGCAGAACCTGGCCTTCGTTACGTACGATGGAACCACGCCGGGCGGGACGCTGCCGTATTATGTGCCGGGCGCGAAGGGCACGACAGGAACGCTGAACTACCTCACGCTGACTGGAGGCAACGCTGTCGTGGCGCCGATCGCGGGGGCATTCAGTTTGGACAATCAGTACTTTTTCGTGTCGACGTCGGGGGATGGGCAGATTCACTTTGTGAAGACGTCGACGCTGACTGATACGCAGCAGATCAATCCGGGTCTGCCAGCATGCGCACCGGGAAGCGATGCAAGTTGCGTCTACAACAACGCGACGCCGCCTGCTTCGGGAACGGTGCCGGCTACGGTGATCCTGGTGAAGCCGAGAAATACGGTGTAGCCGAACATTGAATGGTTAAGGAGAGGCCGGCGAAAAGCCGGCCTTTTCCATCTACAGCCTGATTAGTTAGCCGGCTTCTCTGCGCCTTCCCTGGCTCCGTGCACCGCGCCTTTTGTGGTGCTCTTCGTCTTCTTCCATACCTTTTTGGTGCCGTGGGCGGTTGCGTGCGCTGCTTTGACAGTACCTGTCTTGACGGCGTGTCCGGTGTCCTTGGCCGCGTCCTTGGTGTCGTGGCCCGCCGCCTTTACATCCTGCTTCACACTGTTGTCCTGGGTTGGGGAATATGGTTGACTCCATCCGAGAGCTGACGCCATAACCAGGGCCGCTCCCAACAACTTTGCAGTGAGAGTTCGCTGTGTTTGCATGGTTTCGGGAGCATATAGTGCGACCGCGTAGCCGGACAAGTCCGGATGCACAGGCAATTTTGAGTTCCTGTTAAGCGAGAAGTCAGGAGCAAGTGGGTATAATCCCAACTGCAATGGCCATCTTTAGCCCCCATGAAGCCGACGACCAGCGCCGTGACTGGATCATTTTGCGTGACGGTGGTGTGGCTTTATATTGGCGGCCGGAAGTACTGAAGAAGGATGTGGACTGGCTAGAGGAGCAAGGCTACAACATTGTTGAATTCGACGCTTCCAAATGGAACAGCGAAGAGCAGATGCACGATTCCGTCCGGTCGGCTCTCTCCTTTCCCTATTACTACGGGAAAAACCTGGACGCCCTGGATGAGTGCATGCGGGATGATTTCACCGTGCCGGATAGTGGTGGCGCGGTTCTTGTATTCCACCACTATGATCAGTTCGCAAAGATCGACCAGCGCCGTGGGCCGGACCAAAGGAAGCTCGCTCAGGTTGTGCTAGACATTCTGGCAGGCACGATTCGGTATCACATGTTGTTCGGCAGAAGACTCCTGATCCTGGTTCAATCGGATGATCCGGGGATTCGCTTCGACGATCTGGCCGGATTCTCTGCAGGTTGGAACTCGCAAGAGTGGCTCAACAGCAGCCGCGGGCTTTGAACGAATTGGCACTGCTGCCGGCGAGTCGCTCGCCAGGGGCTGCACGATAGAATCAGAGGATGATCAAAGGGATTTCCATCCTTCGCCGGGCTGAGGACAAGGCTGTTTATGACGGGCTGAGCAGCTTCTTCGCGGCGATGGGATTCGCTCGCGGGGCAGGCTGGAATGACTCGGTGAGCACGGGTGCATCGTTTCTGGCGCCGCTGGGAAATCTGGAATTCGTCAACGGTCAATTTCCTTCGGTTGCGGATGTGATGGTCGAGGTGACGTCGCTGGATGAGGCTTACCAGGCCGCTGCGCGGTGGCTGCGCGCAAACGGCGGCGATGCGGCCGTCAAGCGATTGAGTGAACCGGCCAATACGGATTGGAAGTCGCGCGCTTTTACCGTTGAGCCGGAGCCGGGAATTGCGTTTACGTTCTGGGCATGGCTAGATCCGCTCAAGGGCAAGCTGGTTGCGCTGGAAGGGGATCTTTCGGCCGAGGGAATGAAGTTTGCAATTGTGGTGGCGCGTTGGAATGCGGTAATCACGGATCGGCTTCTTGAAGGCGCGCTGGATGCGATGTTGCGCAGCGGGGCTAAGCGGCAGGATATTCAGGTGGTGCGCGTGCCGGGAGCGTGGGAAGTTCCGGCCGCAGCGCGAACAATCGCGGAACAGAAGAAGGTGGATGCGATCGTGGCGCTGGGATGTCTGATCCGCGGAGAGACGGCGCACTATGAGGCGATTTACAACGAGGTGTCGCGCGGGATCGGGCAATCGCAGCAGGAGACAGGCATCCCGCATGGGTTTGGCGTATTGACGTGCGAGACGCTGGAGCAGGCGTTGAACAGGGCTGGCATCAAGGCGGGCAATAAGGGATTTGAAGCGGCGGCTGCGGCGATCGAGATGGTGAGTGTGAAGCGAAAGATCGCGGAAAGCGGGAAGGCGTGACCGCTGGTTCGCGGAGGAAATCGCGTGAACTGGCGATGCAGATGCTTTTCCAGGCAGAGATGGGAAAGCAGACGCCAGACCAGGTGCGGGCGACATTCTGGAAGTCGGTGGACACGGCGGAGGGCGAGGTCCGCGGATTTGCGGAGGATCTATTCCGGTCGGCCATCGCAAACCAGGAAAAGATCGATGAGCTGATTTCAACGAACTCGCGGCACTGGCGGTTGGAGCGTATGCCGGCCGTGGACCGCAACCTGCTGCGGATGGCGGTGGGAGAGATGATCGGATTCAAAGGGACGCCGTTTCCGATCGTGATCAACGAGGCGCTGGAGATTGCGCGGCGGTATTCGGCGCCGGAGTCAATCAATTTCCTGAATGGGATTTTGGACGCGATCGCTCACGGGCTGCTACCCAAGTAAGGTTCGCAGGGCATTCCGGGAGAGTAGAATTGCGAAACGCCAATATTGGGCGTTTACAACTGAATCTGGGCTTGTGGCGTCCAATGCCAGAGAGCCGGGGAGAGGTATTCCGAAGGCTGGCGTTTGGCTTGGGACGGCGCAAATACTGCGCGTGAGCGATTTTGCGGCGTAACATATTTTTGGCTGGCTCAGGCCTTTCGGTGGACCGGCGCTAGAACTGTTGACGGGAATCCGGCGTACTGAGCAAAAGGAGATGAGTTATGAGCGATGAGAGAAGTGGTGTTCAAGGAGTAGCGTGGTTCCTGGCCGGGCTTGGCGTAGGCGCGTTGATTGGCATTCTTTACGCCCCGAAGAGCGGGCGCGAAACCAGGGAAGATCTTGCGCAGGGAGCGCGGGAAGGCAGTGAGTATCTGCGGACGCGCGGAAGGCAGGCTGCAGAGCAGATGGGTCAGTATGTTGATAAAGGCCGCGAACAGGTGAATCAGTATGTTGGACGCGGACGTGAGATCGTGGACCGCGGACGCGCACAGTGGGAAGATTTCGTTGAGCGCGGAAAGAACATCGTCAACGACCAGTCGAGCCGGGTTGGCGCAGCGGTGGAAGCAGGCCGTGAGGCATACCAGGCGAATGCGCAGAAGCCGGCAGAGCCGACTGCGTAGGACGCTCAGCTAGAGCGCCGGGGCTGACGCGGTCGGCCCCGGCGATTCTTGTATGCAGGATGCCGGCGTTCTCTTGTGTGCGCGGAGGCGCTGAACGGGTTTGAGAAAGAGTAAGATCGCGTCGGTGCCGAGATGAACTATAACAACGAGACATTCTGGTTGATGATTTTCGTGGGCCTCACGGCGGTGGCACTGCTTGGGCAGTTCATCGTGATGCTGGTTGCATATGTGATGGTTCGCAAGAGCATCAAGACCGTGCAGGATGAAGTGAGCGAAGTTCGTTCGACGGTGATGCCAATGCTGAACCGATCGAAGGAATTGCTGGAGAAGGTTGCGCCCAAGGTGGAATCCGTGGCCGCCGATGTCGCGGACATGGCGCAATCGGCGCGTGAGCAGACGGCGCATATCCGGTTTACAGCGGATGAGGTTCTTGCGCGCGTTTACCGCCAGACAAGCCGCGTGGACAACATGCTGACCAACGTTGCAGACGGCGTGGAGCATGCCGGAAACATTGTGGCTGACTCTGTGACGAAGCCAGTCAGGCAGGTATCGGCGCTACTGGCAGGGGCGAAAGCGTTCCTCAGTGTGCTTGCGACGGGACGGCGGCAGGATCGGCAGAACGTGATTACCGATCAAGATATGTTTGTGTAGGACATGTTTGTATAGGTTGCTGCTAAGGCGAGCTGGTTTCGCCGAGGTTTGTTTTGGTGTAGTCTCCTCTTCACCATGAGAAGCTTTTCGCGAGCTGGAATTCTGGCGTTCTGCGTTGTGAGTTTCGCGGCAGCAGCCCTTGCTCAATCAACAACCCCTAAAACCTCACTGCTGGTGCTATCGAAGCACGATCACACGCTGGCGATTGTCGATCCGGCAAGCTTGCGTGCTGTGGCGCGAGTGCCGGTAGGAGACGATCCGCACGAGGTGATTGCATCGGCAGATGGGCATACGGCGTACGTGTCCAATTACGGGTTCGGTGCGTTTCATACGCTCGCAGTGGTGGATCTGGAGGCGCAGCATGAGGAGCCGTTGATCGATCTGGGCGCGTTGCGCGGGCCGCATGGGTTGGCATTTCAGCAAGGCAAGGTGTGGTTTACGGCGGAAGCTGCGAAGGCGATCGGGAGTTACGATCCTGGCACAGGGAAAGTGAACTGGATCATGGGCACGGGGCAGAATCGCACGCACATGCTGTACGTGTTTCCTGATGCGCAGAAGATTGTGACCACGAATGTGAATGCTGCGACGGTGACGGTGCTGGA
>DATJEO010000172.1:0-5572 GCA_035496515.1 Occallatibacter sp. | reverse complement strand
CCGCTGAGCATGATGACGCGGAGGATACGGCTGACGTTGTCGTTCAGGGTGGCCTCTGAGATGTGGCCGGCTTTGATTTCGGCGAGGACCTTATCGGCCTCGAGCCATCCACCGCTGTTGCCGGACATGATGGATTGCGGGCGCTTCAGCATCGCGTGAAGCGGCGGGCCACCGGGCATCTCGAGGTCCATGCCCGCGTTGACGGTGGGCGCAGTGGAGTAGGTGCTGGCCCAGTCGGAGACGACGAAGTTCTTGAAGCCGAATTCTTTCTTGAGAATGCCGGTGAGGAGATAGTCGTTCTCCGCACAGTATTTGCCGTTGACCTTCTCGTAGGCAGACATGACGGTCCAGACGTCGGCCTCCTGTACGGCGGCTTTGAATGCGGGCAGGTAGATCTCGTGCAACGCGCGCTCGTCGATCTTTTCGTCGAGGCGATGGCGCTCAAACTCTTCGTTGTTCGCGGCGAAGTGCTTGACGGAGGGAATGACGCCTTCAGCCTGAACACCTTTGATGTAGGCGACGCCAAGGCGTGCGGCAAGATAGGGATCTTCGCCGTAGCCCTCGAAGTTGCGTCCCCAGAGCGGGACGCGATTGATGTTCACAGTGGGTCCGAGAATCATGTCGCGGCCGAGCGCTTTTGTCTCCTGCGCGATGGCCTGGCCTTCGCGCTGGACGAGCTCCGGATTCCAGGTTGCCGCCATGGCTACGCCCGACGGAAAGGATGTTGACGCGATCTTCGGAGCGTTCGCCGCGTTGGTGATGGCGGAGCTGCCCATCCAAGAGCGGACACCCAGGGGGCCATCGGCCATCTTGATTGCGGGGATGCCGAGGCGCGGAATGGGCGCGGATTCCATCCAACCGGAACCGGCGAGCATCGTCGCTTTCTCTTCGAGGGTCATGCGGTGGAGCAGATCGGCGACACGCTGGTCGACGCCGAGCGAGGTGTTTTTGTACGGCGCGTCGGCTATTGCAGGCGTCGATGGGGCTTGCGAAGGAAGATGTGCGATGAGGGCAGTCGAAAGGAAAATAAGAGCGATGGATGCGCGCAGGACGTTCGATTTCATGGTTCTCTCCGGGCGGAGCAATGGTAGCAAACAAAGCTGCCGGCGATTCCGGTTCGCTGACACCGAGTGTAGAGGTATGATGGCGGGGAATCCCCGTGCTGGAGGTCTGAACGATATGAGTCCAGTGACATCTCAAGTTTCTTCGCAGCGGCAATTGGGCCGCAGCATTCTGGCTGTGCTTGCGGGCATGGCGGCGGGAATCGCGATCACGCTGATCACCGATGTTTTGTTACGCAAAGCGGGTGTGCTGCCTCCGCTGGGCGAGCGCGTGCCGGACAAGGTGCTGGCATGGGTGACGGCGTATCGCGTGATTTATGGAGTTGCGGCGAGTTATTTGACTGCTTATCTTGCGCCGTATCGGCCCATTGCACACGCGATGGTTGGCGGGGCGTTCGGCTTCGTGGCGAGTCTCGCAGGAGCGATTGCGACATGGAATGCGGGGCCTGCATACGGGCCGCACTGGTATCCGGTGGCGCTGATTATTCTGGCGCTGCCTCAGTCGTGGCTAGGGGGATGGTTGCGGGCGCGGCAGGTCGAGTGAAGAGTATGCATTGCGGGTGTTTCGACGCCGACCGCCGCAAGCGACCTCTGCTTAGAATGACAGTCTTGTTTGTGAGATGGAATCAGCGGGGCGACATTCTCAGGATGTGCACAGGCTAGCTTGAGATTCTCTTTGACACTAGTATTTTTTCCGGCGTAGGATTCGGCTCTTCCCGGGCCCTGCCATCTAGGAGGTCTGAATGGCAACCGCTACTGCTCCTGCTCCCGCATTTGATCCTGCAAAACTGGATGCCTTCATGGGGAAGGCCGTAACCGATCTGGGCGCTGCACTTCATGCGGCGTTGATTGTCATAGGAGACAAACTGGGACTGTTCAAGGCAATGGCCGGGGCTGGCCCGATGACTCCGACGGAACTCGCCGCGAAGACGAAAACGACGGAACGCTATGTGCGCGAGTGGCTGAATGCAAATGCCGCAAGCGGATACATCACCTATGACTCCGCGGCGAAGACATATGAGCTGCCGCCCGAGCAGGCAATGGCACTGACGGCCATCGATCTGCCGGGGGCGTTTCATATCGTGTCGGCGTGCTTCAAAGATGAGCCGAAGATTACGCAGGCGTTTCGGACGGGCGACGGGGTGGGCTGGCACGAGCATGACGCGAATCTGTTCTTCGGGACGGAGCGATTTTTCCGGCCGAATTACGAGCAGAACCTGATGAGCTCCTGGCTGCCGGCGCTGGATGGCGTGATGGACAAGCTGGCGAAAGGCGCGTCGGTTGCCGATGTGGGATGCGGACACGGTTCGTCGACGATGTTGATGGCGAAGGCATTTCCGAAATCGCGGATCGCAGGGTTCGACTATCACAGCGGATCGATCGAGTATGCGCGGCACGTCGCGGGGCGCGATGGGCTGCTGGACCAGATCAGCTTTGAAGTTGCGAGCGCGAAGAGCTATCCAGCAAATGGCGGATACGACCTGGTGACCTTCTTCGACTGCCTCCACGATATGGGCGATCCGGTAGGAGCGGCGAAACACGTGCTGTCGACGCTGGTGCCGGATGGAACGTGGATGATTGTAGAGCCGTTTGCAGGCGATATGCCGGAGCAGAATCACAACCCGGTGGGGAGGATCTTTTACTCCGCTTCGACTATGTTGTGCACGCCGGCGTCATTGGCGCAGGAAGTCGGCGCGGCACTGGGAGCGCAGGCTGGCGAAGAGCGGATTCGTGATGTGGTAATGACAGCGGGGTTCAAACGGTTCCGCAGGGCGGCGCAGACGCCTTTCAACCTCGTGTATGAAGCGAGACCGTAAGGATTGTTGAAAAAAGTTTGCTCGCGCGGGGCGAGGTGCCGCAGAAAGCGAAAGGCCCGGATCCAGAGAGATCCGGGCCTTCGTGCTTGGTTTGTCGTTCCCGCCTTGGACGGGGCACTTAATCGTGATTTCCGCCCAGCCGGAGCCTGGATGGGGCAGCCGATTATTCGACCAGAGCCTTATGGGACGAAGAGTTTCAGGCGGACGTGCCACTTGGTGCTATCGCCGGGCTTCAGCGTGACCATGCCGGTGTCCATTCCGTTCCACTCTTTGCCGAAGGGATCAGCAAAGTTGAACTGGTGTTCGACAGCGACGAAGTTCTTGGATGGAGGGGCGTAAGCCTGGATGGTTTTGATTTCAGGCGAGAGGCCCTGGATGCGGACGCCATATTTGGCGGCTTCGTCGAGGATGTTGACTTCGACAACGCCGTTTTCCCAGTTGAGCTTGCTCCAGTTGTCGTCGTAGAAGTTCTTGTAAAGGGGCTGACCCTTGCGGAGGTCGAACTGGCCTGAAACGGGAACGAGCTGGCCGGTCGGGAAGACGTTGTCGTAGTTGTCGACCTTTGCGACCATGTCAGCCGGGATCTGAAGCCGTGCCTGGGTTCGATCGCCGGAAGGGAAGTTGAAGTAGGGATGCCAGCCGATGGAAACAGGCTCGGGCTCTTTGCCGACGTTCTTCGCGGTGACGGTGGCATCAACCGCGTCTGCGGTGAGGCTGATGGTGATGACGAGGTCGGACTTGGAGAGCCAGTGACCGCCGAAGTCGCCGCCGTGAATGGTGCCGGAGATCTCTTTGCCGCCCGCGATTGTCTTTACTTTGACATCGTCGGTTTTCGATTTGAGAATCAGGCCGTGCATGGCGTGCCGCTCGGCGCCAGATTCCTTGCCGATGTTATTGGCGGGGAGGGTGATGGTTTTTCCCTGCCACGAGGTGGTGAGGGTTTTGCCGTCAGAGGAGAGGGTGCCGCGAATCCGATTTGGATACGGGAAGAGAAACGCGGAGCCTAGCCGATAGCCGAGATCGCCGTTGGGCGTGTCCTGTTCATCGAGCATCTTTTTGGCTTCAGCGAGGCTGGGGGACGCGAGCACGTCGACGTTGCCCTTGCCGGGAAAGTTTGCGGTGATCTGAAACACTTCCATGCCGCGGCCGGGCAAGATAGTGACGCTGGTGAATTCGGGTTTGGTTTTGCTGGCGGCAGCGCGGGTGAGGGTGACGATTTTCTGTCCACCGATTTCGGTAACGTTTTGACCCTGCATTTTCATCACTCCACAGCTTGCCACAACAGCCGGGAGGACTACGGAAAGAACGTAGGCGCGAGGAGAAAGCTTCATTGGCGAACCATCCCTGGATATGGCGTTCAGTTTCCCGGAAACGCTTCGCCTGACGGGATTTCGACCGCGTGGGAAAGCGTATTCCGGAAGCCCACTGATTCTACAACGGCGGGTCGGCAACGCAGGCGCTCGCCCGCGTCAGATCTCCGGGGCTTCCCTTTGAGACAACGACAAAGGAATGACAGAAATGACGGAACGATCGCACAACTACGGTGCAGCTTGCGCGTCTATTCCTTCAGGAACTCTGGTTGAGTTTAGGCGATGAACCTTCATCAGTCGTGTGGGGCAATTGCCCTGTCCGGTATTGATGCAGAGCAACTTAGCCGACCATTTTCAGTCAACACAAGTAACTGTCCATGATGCGAATTGGTGATATTGCGGTATCGGCAACAAACGGTACAATTCGAGCCAAATCACCCGGTACAAGAGCGGCTGCAATCTGCTGCTCCCGACTAACGTTAACGATTCGCCTCTTCGGGGACCTTCCCCGAGAAAGGTTCCCGGTAAGGTAGATGCGCCCCCTGCATAAGCTCTTCCTTGGCCTTATTGCCTTGACATCATTGGCTGCGTCAGCGGCTGTAGCACAGCATCCTGTTTCTAAGGCACTGATTCGCGAAAAAGTGGATGACAACCAACTGACTCCGTTGAGGGGAAACACGCCTCCGGCAGCGAACGCCCAGAACGACGTGGGCCGTGTGAGCGGCATCATGCCGATGACCGACCTGATCCTGGTGCTGCGTCGCAGCCCCGAGGTTCAGGCTGCATTCGATAATTTTGTCGAGAGCCAATACGACGCGAGCTCTCCCAATTTTCATCACTGGCTTACGCCAGAGCAGGTGGGTGAGAAGTTCGGCCCGGCGATGGCGGACATTGCAACTGTGAGTTCGTGGCTGTCGAGCCATGGCCTGTCGGTGGACGAGATCTCGAAGGACCGGATGACGATCCGGTTCAGCGGCAGCGCGCGCCAGGTGGAAGCGGCGTTCCATACGGAACTGCACAATCTTGCGGTGAAGGGCGAAGCCCACTTCTCGAACATGTCGGATCCGCAGATCCCAATAGCGCTGGAGCCAGTGGTGATGGGGCCTAAGGCGCTGCACAATTTCATTCCCAAGCCGCTGCATCGGACGGGCGGCAAGGCGGCGTTGAACCGGGAGACAGGGAAGTGGCAGCGGATGGCGGAGCCGAATGCTGCGACTGCGTCTGTACCGAAGGCCAATGCAGCGTTCACCGGAGCTCGTCCGGATATCGTCTTCACCTGCACCGGCACAGGTTGCCTTGAGGAAGATGTAACTCCGTATGACTTTGCAGCTATCTATAACCTTTCTCCGCTCTGGAGTGCGGGAATCGACGGAACCGGACAGAC
>DATJEO010000171.1:0-4593 GCA_035496515.1 Occallatibacter sp. | reverse complement strand
GCGCACAGCTCACCGCTCGGCTTCGCGTACTTCGATAAACAGGATTCAAATCTCGCGGACACGTTCCTGGTCGCCCTTCATGGCGCAAGCCACCCACACATCGGAACCGGCTACAAAGTTGTGCGCTTCACTCCCGCAGATCGGCAGGCCAGCGATTTCATCACCGGCTTCTTCACTTCGCGAAGCGGAAAGCCTGTCGTGCACGGCCGTCCTTGCGCCATCCTCCGCCTCGACCGGGACACGTTTCTTCTCAGTGATGACTACCTGGGGCTCATCTATTACATTCATCCCCATACAGGCTGATCAACATAGAAATGTCGTCCGTTTATAATCGGGTTCAACAACAATGCCGCTTATTTTGGACAACATCATTGTCTTCCTCTGGCGGCGTCTTCTTCACGGTTATCGAGCTTCGCAGTGTCAGAAATGGCCAGTGGTCTGTGGGAAGATCGACAATGTTGATTGTCCGGAACATGAGATGTATCCCTATATAGAGATTCACTACGTATACAGAATCGGCGATGCAGATTTCGATTCGCGCTGCCTTCGAGGCTTCTGGTATTCCGAATCAGCTCTAGATCTAGCGCGGCGTTACCGACGGCTTAAATCCGTAACAGTGCGCTACTCTCCTGAAGACCCCCCGAAGTCATACATCCTCGATGAGGATCAGGATTTTCGTTGAGTGCATCGCGTTGGAAGCTCTTGTCGGCTTCGCTGAGTCTTGCACAGTGTCAATGGACGTGGTTCCCAGGTCCCTAAGTCCCTGCTTCTCTCAGCTCCACCACGTTTTATCTTCCGACTTGCAGAGCGTCTCCAGGTTGCATTCCTTGCACTTCGGTCCACGTGCAACACACACCTGCCGCCCGTGATGGATCACCTGGTGCGAGTAGCTGATCCAGCGCTCGTGAGGCAGAATCTTCATCAGATCCTGCTCCACCTTCTCCGCGGTGTCTGACTTCGTGAGATCCAGCCTCCGCGATATTCGAAACACATGTGTATCCACCACCACGCCCTCGGCCTTACCGTAGCTCACGCCCAACACCACATTGGCCGTCTTCCGTGCCGCACCCGGAACGGTGATCAGGTCCGCCAGCGTCTCCGGAACCTTCCCGCCGAATCGTTCCACGATCGCCTGTGCCGCGCCCTTGATCGACTTCGCCTTGTTATTGAAGAACCCCGTGGTACGGATAAGCTCGATGAGGTCCGGAATGTCCGCCTTCGCCATGGCCTGTGGAGTGGGGAAGCGCCTGAATAACTCCGGCGTCACCATGTTCACGCGCACATCCGTACACTGCGCCGACAAGATCGTCGCCACCAGCAGCTCCCAGGGTGTCCTATGCGTCAACGCACAAACCGCATCCGGATAAGCCTCATCCAGGCCCTTCAGAATTGCCTGAATGCGAGCGGGGTCCAAATCGCCGCCTACGCTCGACTTTCTCTTGGCTCTAACTGCTATCGGTTTGACCGCGGGAGACTTCGCGCGTGCGGTCTTAACGGATTTACTTCCCGCCATAAAACTCCTTCTGTTTCGATCACTCTTACTGCTGCGGTACCTCAATGGACTCCCGTAGCGCCTTGGTCACCTTGCCCGCAATGTCGTCCTGAATGGTGAGGATGTCGCTTTTCGGCCGATCGTAGGTTTCCGACCAGACGACGAATCCGTTATCTGCGCGGAACAGTCGAACATCGACACGAACCCAGGTGCCCGACATGCGCACGCTCCCGTCGACCAGATACGCAACGCCCAGCGTTCTGGCGATCTGATCGACCGGCATCTGCTTGCCTTTTAAGGCGAACGACGATGTGGGAGGTGGCACCTGGAACCCAGGGACTCTGCTGAGCTTGTCGATCAACTCTTCAGTGACTCCGTCCGCGAACTCTTCATCTTTCATTCCTTTAGTCAGATCGAGTATCGGAAGCACCGCAACCGAGCGTTGCGATGGCGTGGATGAAGCTGCCACCGGCGGATACTGATGAGAAGCAGACCAGCGCGCAAAAAGAAATAAGGCAACCCCTCCGCACAGGGCGAGCGCAACGCCCAGAGTCCACACGACCCGCGCCGGAGACCTGCGGCCAGCGGCCGGAGATGTGACACCCATCGTCAGCGGAGCGGTGAGGTCGCCGTCTTGCACCTGTTCAGGGTTGCGCGTGACGGTGGCGACCATCTTGTAGCCCAGGCGCGGAATTGTGGCAATGAACGCCGGGTTCTTTGCGTCGTCTCCCAGCACGCGTCGCAGCGAGGTTACAGCTTGGTACACCGAGTCCTGGCCGACATTGATGCCGGGCCAAACCTGGTTCAGAAGTTCATCGATGGCAACAATCTCGCCTGCATGTTGGGCGAGACACAGCAACAGGCGCATTGCCCGCTCGTCGAGCCGAACGATCTCGCCACCCTGTTCTCCGTCGCGCCGGAGTTCACCCGATGCGGGATCGACCCGCCACGGTCCAATTTGAAGCGCTTCGGACTTACGAGCTGCGCGAACTTCGGGATTGCTCTCGGGCATCAGTCTCAGAACCGGTAAACCGCGTGACCCGATTTTAGCAACGTCATCGGGCACGATTTCAGATCAATTCAGAGCGTTTCAGACCGTTTTCAGGACTTTTTGTCGATCCCTGTTTACAAATGCGGTGAACGGTTCTCACAAACGAATCAAACGCGAGGAACAATGAGACAAAAGATAGCTAATTCCCGAGGCGTTCTAAAAAGGTCTGCTCTTATCCACGTGTCATGCGCTGCGACTCTCGCGATAATCGCTGCTGCACAGCCGCAAGCCGCCTCTCCAAGTTCGTCCTTGCCAGTTCCCGGAATCTACAAGGTGGATCCAGTTCACAGCTTCGCCTACTTTGGCGCATGGCATCACATCGTTGGGCTGGTGCGGGGGCGTTTTGACGAGGTCACCGGCACCATCACTGTGCCCCAGAACTCCGCCGAGAGCTCTGTCGACATATCAATCAATACCGCCAGCATCAGCACGCAGAACGCCCGGCGTGACGATGATCTGCGCGGTCCGGATTTCTTCGATGTGAAAAACTACCCGGCCATGACCTATCACGGAAAAGGCATCAGGCATGGAGCCGGCAACACGTGGATCATGGATGGATCGCTGACCATTCGCGGAGTCTCACGCGTAGTTCCGCTGACCTTCAAATTCAAGGGATTTTTTCCTGATCCGCGACCGGGGAAGCCGGCCAGAGCTTCATTTCACGCTACCGCAGCCGTCAAGCGCGGCGATTTCGACATCAAACGCGACAATCTCATGGAACTCGGGCCAAATCCGCAGGGTCCTGATGTCGAAATTGAAATCGATGTGGAGGCCGATAAGAGTGCACCGCCTCAATAATGTCTACAGCTTGCCGTTAAGCCACCCGGACAGCTTCTCCACCGGCAAACGCAGTGCGATATAGAACGCACCAAACAGCGCGTACACCGCGCTCACTTCGTCGAACCGCATCTCGTAGATCAGCTTCTTGAACACCACCGGGTCATCGGCAAACAGGTCCACGCCCCACTCCCAGTCATCCATTCCGATCGACCCGGAGATGATCTGCTTCACGACATCGCCATACCGCCGGCCGATCAGCCCGTGCTCGTGCATCATCCGCTGGCGGTCAGCAAATGGAACCGTGTACCAGTTCACCTGCTCGCCGCGCTTGCGATCCATGGGATAGAAGCACATGTATTTCGTGTCCGGAACAGAAGGGAAGAGCCGCGACTTCATCGCCTCCGCTCCTCGCTTCATCGATGCTTCAACCTCGGCGTTCCACTCCGGCGAAAACGGCTCGGCTCCCTTCGACGCCGCAGCCTCATACGTCTTCCGCGTTGACTCGTACAGCCCCAGTTCCACGACCGAGACATACGAGTGCGTCGGTGTCAAAAACTCCGACATCCGCGTCTGCGCCAGATCCAGCTCCACCTGGTTCAGCGCCTCGAACGATTCGCGAAAATGCACCAGGATCAGATCGCCCTTATGCCCCAACTGCGAGAAGAGGGCTGTGCGCACCGGCCAGTGCTGAGCGCCCTTGCCCATCTCCATCCCCTCAGTTACCGACAAGCGCTCCAGCTTCTGCAGCAGGATCGTAAACTCTTCGGCAATTCGCTCTCGTTCTGAGGCCGGAGTCGCCCTCCAATTCTTCCAGTCAAACCGGAAAAACTGATGCAACACTGCAGAGCCTTCAAGCGTCAACGGAACAGGAGGAAACTCAGCCAATTCACACACCTCGCGCACGGGATAAGCCATCTCAATCGTAGCAGCACCGCAGAGTGCGCCCATACCCAACCTATATACTGAACAAGCCCATGACCGAACGCATTCTGCCGCTCATCGTACAGTTTGTAACCCACGTCATCGGCTCTCTCGGATACGCCGGCATCGCCGCCCTCATGGGCATTGAATCCGCCTGCATTCCGCTTCCATCCGAAATCATCATGCCCTTCGCCGGATACCTCGTGTACACCGGTCACTTCAGTCTCTTCTGGGCAGCTACCGCCGGCGCCATCGGCTGCAATCTCGGCTCCGTGATTGCCTACTGGATCGGCGCATGGGGCGGCCGACCTCTAGTGCTGCGCTATGGTCGCTGGGTCCTGATGAGCCC